>JAICEP010000091.1 GCA_025924095.1 Sorangium sp. | reverse complement strand
GTCGCGGCGCCGGGGCAGGCGCTGCCGCCGCTGCCGGACGGGGTGCTGCTCGTGCGCGATCCGGTGGAGGGCCGCGGGCCGATGCAGGGCATCGCGGTCGGGCTCGAGGCGGTCGCGCCGCTGGCCGAGCGGGCGGTCGTCACCTCGACCGACGCCCCCTTCCTGCACCCCGCGCTCGTGCGGCGCCTCGCCGAGCTCCAGGCGGGCGGCCCTGCCATCGCCGTGCCGCGGGCGGACGGCCGCCATCACCCGCTCTGCGCCGTGTACGCCTGCTCGGTGCGCGGCGAGGCGGCGGCCCTGCTCGCCGAGGGCCAGCTGCGGCTGACCACCCTGCTCGAGCGGTCGCGCACGCGGGTCGCGGGGCCGGAGCTGCTGCTCGAGGATCCGGGGCTCCGCGCCGCCGATCCGGACCTGCGATCGCTGCGCAACGTCAACACGCCCGAGGACTACGCGGCGGCGCTGCGCGAGCTCTACGGCGCGCCGCCGGGCTGATCCCTCGCGATCAGGATCCGCTGCTCGCCGTGCCGGGGCAGGACCACCTGATCCGGCCCGAGCCCGCGCGCCGCCATGACGCGCCGGAGCTCGCGCGGCGCCTGGCCGAGCGTGTCGGTGCTGTTGATGAAGGTGTCGAAATGGATGGCCATCATCCGCCGCGCCCCGAGATCGAGGTACGCCTGGACCGCCTCCGCCGGATCGACATGCTTGGTCTCCATGAACTCGCGCGGCCCGACCGGCGCGATCGGCATGAGGGCCAGATCGATCGCGGGGAATCGCGCGCGCGTCTTCACGAAGAGATCGCGATCATAGGCGGTATCGCCGCCGAAGTAGACGGTGATCCCGTGGTACTCGACGACATAGCCCGTGAAGCTCTCCGTCATCCAGTCCCGGTCCAGCCCGTAGCGATAACCGGAGTGCCGCACCGGGACCGCCGTGATCTTCAGATCGCCTTGCCGCCACGTCGTCCAGGTCGGGACCTCGACCGAATCGAAGCGGTAATTGGGCACGTAGACGAGCCCGCCCCGGGGCACGAGCAGCGTCCGGACCTTCGGCTCGATCAGGGACAGCGATCCCAGCGAGAGGTGGTCGAAGTGCATGTGCGAGATGAGGACGGCGTCGATGGGCGGCAGGTCCTCCGGGTCGAGCCCCGGCTCGACGAGCCGCTTCACGATGAGCCCCACGGTGTCTGTGAAGACGGGGTCCGTCAGGATGAGCTTGTCGTCGATCTGCACGAGCACGGTCGCGTGCCCGACCCAGAGGACCGCGAGCCGCGCCTCGGGCCGGTAAGGCGCGCGCACCTTGCCCGGCACGGCCCGCGGGCTCGCGAACAGCCTCGCCACGTTGCCCTCGAGGATGCGCGCGGGCACGCTGCACGACAGGCCCGCGAGCGCGAGGAGCGCCGCGGCGAGCAGTCGAGCAGGCGGCGAGGAGGGGCGCGGGGCCATGCGCGGCGTCAGAAATATCGAATGCTGAGCGTGAACATCGTCGATCGCAAGGCGGCTGTCGGCGTATGGGTCACCTGGACGCCCAGGGCGCCGAAGAGGGTATAGACCCCCGCCTCGTACGAGGCGCCCAGCCGCTCGCGCGCGTAGACGGCCGAGCCGCCGAGCGAGCAGGACATGTAGTCTCCCCGGTGGAGGAGCGGAAAATAGGCGCGGACACCGCCCCGGAGCATCCAGCGCTCGCCGAGCGCGCCCGGACGGGCGATGTACTCGGGAGAGCCGAAGAGCTCGATCGAGCCGGCGTGGCGCGTGAGCGGCTCCACGACGAACGCGCGCCACGGCGAGAGCTTGCGGTTGATCCCGAACGAGTAGAGCAGCGGCGTCACCTGCCAGCGGATCCCGAGGTGCGCCTCGCCCGGTCCGATCCACAGCCCGGGGCTCGGCGCGAGCTGGACGAGGAGCCAGGACAGCGTGAGGCGGATGCCGGGCTCGGTGGCGGCGGCGGTCGCGGCGGCCTGACGCGGCCCTTCAGGCGCCGCGTGCGTGAGCGGCCAGCCGAGCGCGAGCGGCCAGCCGAGGACGGCGGCGCAGGCGGCCAGCGCGGGGGCGCGGCGTCGGGCGATGCGGCGCGCTCGGGGCATGTCGCGGCTTACGGCGCTGCGCCGAACACCCTGCCGAGCTGCTTGTACAGGAACCGCGCCGCGTGCTCTCCATAGGGCGTCTGCGGGGCGTACACGTCGGGCGAGGCGATCGGCGCGTTCGCCGCCAGCGCGCCCGGCCGGCCGAGCCGGCCGAGATCCTCGCAGAGCGCCTCCATCGAGGGATACCGGTTCTCCGGCCGCTTGCGCAGGCATTTCATGATCACCGCCTCGAGCGCGCTCGCCACCGGGCCCCCACCCAGGTTGGGCGGCGGGGGCGGCGTCGTGAGCTGATGGGCCAGCACCATGGCATCTTCCATGGCCGGCGCAGGCGCCAGCGCCGGGGACGAGCTCCGCGTGACGCTGAAGGGGAGCCGGCCGGAGAACATCCGGTACATGAGCATTCCGAAGCCGTAGACGTCCGTGCGCGCGTCGGGCGGATCGCTGACGGTCTGTTCCGGCGCCATGTACTCCAGGGTGCCGACCGTCACCCCGGCCTGGGTGAGCCCCGAGTGCTCGTACAGCTTGGCAAACCCGAAGTCGACGACCTTGGCCGTCCAGGCGTCCCCCTTCTCGCCCACGAGGAACACGTTGGCAGGCTTCACGTCGCGGTGGACGATCCCCGCGCGGTGGGCCGCGCCGAGCCCGGCGGCGGCCTGCAGGAGGATGGGGACGCCGGCCTCCGGAGACAACCGCCTCTCGCGCACGAGCAGCGAGCTCAGCGACTCTCCGAAGAGGAACTCCATCACGAGGTACGGCGACTCTTCATGAAGACCGACGTCGAGGACCGCGACGATGTTCGGGTGCTCGACCGTGGCCGCGGCCTTGGCCTCGAGGAGGAACCGCGCCTTCAGCTTGGGCACGCGGCGGAGCCTCGGCTCCAGCAGCTTCAGCGCGACGGGCGCGCCGCCGCTCTGCGTGTCCTCCGCCAGGAACACCTGCGCCATGGCGCCGCTGCCGATCAGGCCCCGCACCCGGTACCGCTCGGCGACGACGGTGCCCACGTGCTCGGTGGGCCTCGACCGGATCCGCCGGATGTCGAGGCTCTGGACCAGCTTCTCCCCGTCGTGCGGGCAGAAGCGGTGGTCTTCCGCGTACCGCCGGTGGCAACGAGGGCACAGCATGGAGGTCCCGTTCCGGGCATAGCCCCTCCACCGCCCTCTTTGCAAGGCCCCACCTCCCGCGCCGCGGGGCAACGGGGGCTACAGCGCGGCCCCAGCGCGCTCACGGTGCGCGCGGCGTCTCCGACGCGAGCTTCGCCGCGGGCTGCTCGTTGATCCGGACCGTCTCGACGAGGCTGAAGTCGTCCAGGTCGTGCGTGGCGCCCGAGACGCGCCAGCCCCGGCACCGCCGGGGCAGCCCGTCGAGCTGGTCGGCGAACGAGCTCGCCCACGCCTCGATGTCGCCCGGGCGCTCGTCGGGCGACAGGGCGAGCGCCGTGGTGAACGCGTCGTCGACCGCCGGCGGCGTCCCCGGGAGGAGCGACGAGACAGGCGGCGGGACGGCGCGCGAGAGGCTCGACAGGACGGTGGCGTGCTCGTCTCCGGCCACGACGCGCCGCCCGGTGAGCGCCTGATAGGCGACCGACGCGAAGGAGTAGATATCGCAGCGCGCGTCCACCGGCTTGCCGCTCGCCTGCTCGGGGGCCATGTACAGCGGCGTCCCCAGGAACAGGCCCACGGACGTCACGCCGACGTCGGCCGACATCTCCTTGGCGATGCCGAAATCGAGGATCTTGACGCGGAAACCGCCCGGGGACGTCGACGGGACCAGGTGGATGTTCTCCGGCTTCACGTCGCGATGCACGAGCCCCGCCGCGTGCGCGGCCCCGAGCGCCGACGCCCCCTCGCGCAGCAGCAGCGCGACCTGGGGCGGCGTCCCGGGCCCGTTGTGCTGCATGGCGTGCGCCAGATTGCAGCCGTCCAGCCACTCCATCACGATATAGAGCGAGCCGTCCTCGATCTCGCCCGAGTCGTACACCTCGACGACCGACGGGTGCTGGATGCGCGCGACGAGGCGCGCCTCGCGCTCGAAGCGCGCGCGCACATCGTCGTTGTGGAAGAGCTCTGTCCGGATGGCCTTGACGGCGACCTTGCGCCCGAGCCGCTCGTCCTGGGCCTGGAACACCCGGCCCATGCCGCCCTCCGCGACGACCCGGGTCAGGCGATATCGCCCCGCGATGCGGTAAGGGAACGGCCGCGGCATGGTCAGCGGGGCGCCGTCGTCGCTGCACTGCTGCGTGTTCTGGTCGTAGCAGCGGTGGCAGCGCGGGCAGATGTGCAGGACGTCGATCCCGCGATCCACCATGTCCTCGAGGGTCGCTCTCCGGCGCTCCGCCGCGCCGGCGAGCTCCTTGCGCAGGCGCGACAGCTCGAGCGCGCTGCCGAGGTGGTGAGCGAACGAGTCGACGAGCCGCTTCGTCGTGTCGCTCCACACAAGGCGGCTCCCGACGACGACCAGGGCGCCGTGGATGTCGCCCGACAGGCCGACGACGGGGACCACGACATCCGACGACCGCAGGAACGACTGCCTGGCGAGCGCGGCGCTGCGGACCGACTCGGTCGACGGGGCCTCGGTGGTCGTCTCGGTGAGGCTGACCATCCGCTGCTCCTCGGCCTTCCACACCGCGACCTCGAGCGCCCCGATGGCCTCGGCGACCTGCGTCGCCGCGGCGGACGACCACGTCGCCACGTCGTCGAGCGCCTGCGCCGAGGAGGCGGCGAGCTCCGCGAGCTTCTCCTGCTCCTCCGCGAGCTGGCGCGCGAAGTACTGCACCGCGGCGTAGGCGATGGCCGACACCGTGAGGATGTTCATCGCGAAGAAGCAGGCGATGAGGGCCGGGGGCGTCGCCGGCGCGTGCGCCGAGAGCAGGGGATCGACGGCGCCGGCGATCACCACGAGGAGCGCGTAGGCGGTGAACCAGGGGATGGACGCCCGCGACCCGTGAAACAGCAGGAAGGTCAGCGGCGCGAGGAGCGCCCACAGGACGACGCCGCTCGAGGCGACGAACCCTCCCCGGCTCGCGTGCATGAGGAACGGCAGCGCGAAGATGAGCAGCGCCTGGCGGAAGCGGAACCCGGAGAACGCCTTGGTCCGGCCGAAGTGGACGAGGCTCAGGACAGTGCAAATCACGTAGCCGAGCGGGATCGCCGCCGAGCGAACATCCCCGCTCGCCGCGTAGGCGACCACCCAGACGGGACACGCGCCCGCCTTGAGCACGGCCGTGAGCGTGAGAATCCGTTTGTGCTGGCGCAGCCCCGGATCGTCCCCCGGCTTCAGCCCGATCCGAGCGATGGCCTGCGATAACCTCATTCCCGTCGAGTGTACGACGATGACCAGGCGGCCTCAAGCATCGCGCGCTCGTGTCAATCAGGTGAATCGAGTGAATCGGGGCAATCGTGTCAACGGACGCGCCCTCGTCAGGCGCCGCCGGGGTCGAGCTCGGTGAGCCGGCCCACGAGCGGGTCGTCGGCGCCGAGCTGCTCGAAGCTGACCGGATCGCTCTTCTCGAGGGCTGCCAGGAGCTGGCCCAGCCCGCGCCGCGATCCGTAGTAGTTCGACATCTCGTGATCCTCGTCGGTGATGCAGGCGCGCACCGCGCTGCACGAGACCTGCGGGAGCCGCAGCGCCTTGAGCGCCATCGACCACAGGCCGTCGATGAAGTTCTGATCCGCGGGGAACTCCAGGAGACCGGCCATCGTGAGGAGCATGGCGCAGCGCTGGCCCCGCGGCGTCGACAGCGCCTCTCCGCCGGAGAGATGGCCGAGATCGAAGGCGCGGCGCATGGCGTCGGCCGCGCAGAGCAGGCGCTTCAGCTCCTGGGCCGCGTGGCTCAGGTGGCTGTGGAACATGACCTCGACCGAGAGGCCGCCGAGCGCGCCCTCGGCCTCCTGATAGCGGGTGACGGCCGGGAGCCGCCCGAGGTCCTGCTGCGCGGCCTTGCCGGTGGGCACGTCGTGCGGCGGCTCGCGGTGGCTGTAGAAGCCCCCCGACTGGAAGGCATAGTAGAGCTCGCTCTGGCCCGCGAGCCCGGCCCAGATGTCCGAGTACTGCGCGACGCGATTGAGGCTGCCCGCCGCCCAGTTGAGGCCTGCCGCGGCGTCGCCGCTGATCTGCGACGCGCTCACCCCCGGGTCGCGCGGCGTCATCGAGCCCTCGATGTCCTCGGCGATCTCCGTGAGCTGGAAGTCGAGGAAGCCGTCGTAGTAATCGGCGCGCCCGTCGCGGTTCACGTCGGAGTAGCGGGCGACGACGAGCGGGTGCGAAGGCCCGACGAACTGCGAGAACCCGGAGACCTGCGCCTGGGGGTGGCGCCACTGCGCCTTGCGGACGCGGGCGTCCAGCTCGGTGTGCGGCGCGCGCTCGCTCATCCCGCGCAGCGCGGCGACGAAGCAATCGATCCCCTCGGAGGAGCTGACCACGCCGTCCGACCCGACATGAAAATACGTCGAGTCCCACGAAGAGTAGATGTCCGCGTCGGGGAACATCTGGGAGATGGCAAAGCGCGTGGTGAGCCCCGCGCATTGCGAGTTCATCATCAGCTTGTAGCCCTCCTGCCGCACCTTCACCGCGGCCGCGCGGAGGTCGAAGGCGCCGAGCTGGGCGTGCCGGTTGATGAGCAATCCGATGAAGAACGTCATCCCCATCTCGAGGTTCTCGTCGCGCGGCGTGGCCGTGCGGGCAAAGACGCGGATGGGCTCGCCGGCGGGCGTCTTGAAGGGGGCCTCGAAGGCGCGGTAAGGGCTCGATCCGCTCGGCGACGGGGGCGTCTCGGGCGGGAGCGCGACCTGCTTGAAGCCGTGGGTCGACTCGAGGATGCGGCACTCGCCCTCGTGGAACTCCGAGGCGCTGCACACGGCGAAGCTCCACGGCCCCGTGAGCTCGTCATAGGGCGGCGCCTCGCGGAGCAGCCCGCGGACGAGCCCCCGCGCGCGCTCCTGCTGGGCCGCCGTGAGCGCCGGGGCGCGCAGCTGGAGCAGGTGGATCGCGTGGGCGCGCAGCGCCGGCCGGGCCGCCTCGTCGCCCGCCTCCTCGTCGATGAGCGTGAAGATCAGCTCGGCGGCGCGCTCGGCGACCGACGAGAAGCCGCGGTCGTCCAGCGACGTCGCGATGAGGTGCGACAGGACGGTCACCGCCGCCGAGCGGAGGGTCGCGGCCCCCACCGGGTCGCGCTTCGCCTCCTCGCCGCCCACGACCGCGAGCTCGAGCGCCGCGCGCGCCTGATCCAGGAGCGCCATGCCCCGGCCCGCCGAGAGCCGCTCCTTGCGCACCGGCTCCTCCGGATGGAACGCGCTCGGCGGGAAGAGTTGCGTGAAGGTGCTCGTCCGCCTCGAGGAGATCCACCGCGCGGCGGTGACGAGGGTGTCCCGGGCGGCGGACCCGTCGGGGCCGTGGGTCGGGCTCGCGCTGAACACCCCGACGGGCAGGAGCCAGAGCGGCGCGGCGCCCTCGCGCCCGGCGGTCAGATCGATCGGGGCCGCCTGCGACGCCACGCCCGGATCCGGGACGACCTCGACGGTGGAGACGGCCACGGCCTCTAGCCGCCGGCGCACCGGCGAGCGCCCGGCAAACGCGATGAGCACCGCCTTGCCCTCGCGCTCCCGGAGCGCCGCGAGGCTCTCGGCGGGCACCGGCGCCTGCAGCGAGATGGCATAGTCGCTGTCGCTCACCGCCGCTGCGAGCAGGTGAATGCCCGGCGTGGACTTGCGCTCTTCGAAAGCGGAGGACGCGGCCGGCCCTACGGCATCCACCGTGCCAGGCAGGTCGACGATCCCGCGGGGGGAACGGATCCGGACGATGACTTCGGTAGGCATGCCTCTCTCCTGAGCAGGTGAGAGAACGTCACCCTGTCCAGGAGCCGGCGCAACAGGAATCCGACTCTGCCCGAACGCCGTCTCAGCCCGTCACGACAGCGGTCAGGGAGAGCCTTATGTTTGATCTTCAGGCTTCGGGGCTTCGGGGTTTTCCCTTAAGGCATCTCCGGTTGATCCGGAGTTGGCTTGCGCACCTCGTTGCTCGGCGGCGCGTCGGTGTCGTTCGGCGCGTTGGCCGCCGGCGCGACGAGGAAGAGGCGCGGCGCCTCCTGTGACCGGGAGGTCGAGCAGCGAAGCAGCGACAGGCCTGCTCCGGCGGCGAGGAGCACGCCGGCGGCGATGAGCTTGAGCCCCGCGCCCATCGCGCCGCGCTCCCTCGCCGGCGAGGCGGCCGCTCCCTCGTCCACGAGCGCGGCGGCATCGCCGGACGCCGCCGGCGGCCGGCGATCGAAGCGCGCCGCGTCGCCTCGCGGCGCCTCGAGGGCGACCGCGCCGGCGCGGCGCGCGGACAGCGGAGAGCTCGACGGGGGCGCTGGCAGGAGGCTGCCCGCGCGCAGCGTCGCGGTCGAGGCCTCCCCGTCCAGATCGGCGGCGCTGGCCGAGACAGGTCCGCTGATGCGGGCCTCGAGCGCGTGCGCGTCGCCCTCCGGCTCCCGCGGCGCCGCGGGGGGCCCGAACGGGCGGAGCGCGGCGGCCGCGTGGCGCGCGAGGAGCGCGCCGACCTCGCGGAGATCCGCGGGGCGCTGCGCGCGGTCCGGGCTGAGCATGCGATCGATCATCGCCGCGACGTCGGCGGACAGCCCGGGCGCGATCTCCCCGATCGGCCGGATGGTCCCGGTGAGGATCCGCTTCAGCACCTTGCCCATGTTCTCGGCCTCGGTGGGCCGGACCGAGGTGAGGCACTCGTAGAGGATGACGCCGAGCGACCAGATGTCGGCGCGGTGATCGACGTCGTGCTCGCCGAGGATCTGCTCGGGCGACATGTAGTACGGGGTCCCGAGCATCTCGCCGGTGCTTGTGCGCCCCGAGGTCCAGCCGGTCTCGCCGTGCGCTGCGGTGAGCTTGGCGATGCCGAAATCGAGCACCCTGACCCGGGCGCTCGCGTCGTCATGCCGCTCGTCCGGGACACCGGGCACCGGCGCGGCGCTGCAGTGCTCCTCGGCGGCGCGGGGGTCGGGCCCGGGCGCGCCCTGCGACGCGGCCACGTCGGGCGCGAGCAGGAAGATGTTGTCGGGCTTGAGATCGCGGTGGACGATGCCCAGAGCGTGCGCGGTGCCGACCGCCGAGATGACCGGCAAGAGGATGCGCGACAGCTCGGGGAGGGGGATCTGCGCTTCTCGCACGAGCTTGTCGCGGAGCGACTCCCCCTCGAGCAGATCCATGACAAGGAACGGGGTCCCGTCGTCGAGCTCCAGCACGTCGTGGATGGACGGCACGTTCGGGTGATCGACCGCGGCCGCCGCGCGCGCTTCCCGGAGGAGGCGCCGGCGGATCGAGGCGTCCTCCGTCGCGCCGGGGCGCAACAGCTTCAACGCCACACGCTCGCCGCTCGCGAGGTGGGTGGCGGCCCAGATGACCCCCATGCCTCCCTCGGCCAGCTGGCGATCGACCCGGTAGCGACTCGCCACCAGGGCGCCCGGGACCAGGTGATTGGTCACGCGCAGACAGGATACCACGCGCCGTCCGCGCGGCCGGCGCCACGCGCCTGAGACGCCATAACGCCGCTCAGGTCGGACAAATATGCGAGAGACGCAGCGCGCCGAGCCCGGGAGGCGCGATGTGTGTGTGCGCTGCTGTCGTTGGAGATGAGCTGGTGAGTACGTCTACACGGCTGGCCACACCGAGCCTGCGCGGCGGCGCTCGGCGTAGGCGTCGGCCGAGAGCGCGTAGCGCAGGAGCTCGTTCGACACCGGGTGCTGCAGGAGCAGGCGCGGCTCCTCGGTCGAGCGGGCGATGTCGCGATCGTACCGGCGGAGGTAGTCGATCGCGGCGAGCGCGTCGCCGCAGAGCAGATAGCCGATGCGGTACTCGCTCCGGCGCAGGCCGATGACGAACGCGCGCGCGTCGTAGGACACGGCGACGGTCGACGCGACCTCCTCGAGCATCTTGCGCTGCCGGCGGCCGATCGCCCGCTGCACGCCGGGGAGCATCTGCTGGGTGGCGTGCTCGCGCGCGGGCGAGACGGCGCCCGTGCCGAAGCCTGGATCGATCGTGCGGATCGCCGCGAGCAGCAGGCCGTCGGTGGCCTCGGCCGGGATCTCGTCGAGGAACGTGAAGCCGACCGCGACGCGCGCGAAGAGGCGCGCGAGCGCGAAGGTCTGCTCGAGCTCCGGGAGCTCGGTGAACGAGGTCGGCGCGACGAGGGCAGGGGGATCGCCCGGGAAGACGCGGGCGGCGCCCTGCCACGAGGGGACGAGGTAGAGCTCGAACGCCTCGATGCCGAGCGCCCGGCCGACCCGCTCGGCGAGCTGCCGCGTCGGGTGGTTGTCGCGCGGGCCGACCCGCTCGCGCGAGCTGACGCCGAGGTTGCTCAGCTCGAAGCGGATCGCCTTGGCGGCGATCGGCGCGATCGCGAGCGCCACGTCGATCCACGAGCTCCGGGCCTCCGGGAGGAGCAGCCGGCCGATCTCGGGGCCGGCGAAGGCCCCGGCGTACGGCGCCTCCGACGGGACGCGCCGGCCCCTGAGCCGGAGCATGCGATCGGGCGTCACCTCGCCGAGGCAGGCGCGGACCTCCTCCACGGTGACCCGCTCCTCGGCGCGCCCGTCCTTGGCGAGCGCCGCCTCGAGCGCGGCGAGCGCGGGGCCCATGTCCGGCAGCCGCGTGATGACCTCCGGGTCGGCCGTGAGGACGTCCCGCAGCACCTGGACCGCCTCCGCGTTGCGCCCCGCGGCCTCGAGGCCGCGGCCGAGGGCGGTGCGCGACTCCGGCGGGGCGCCCGGGAGGGCGACGGCCTGCTGGAGGCGCGCGAGCCCGTCGCGCGGCCGGACGAGCAGCGTCGACTCGAGCAGGCCGAGCGTCGTCAACCAGCGCGGATCGAGCGGGACGCGGCGGGTCCCGGCGAGCTCGAGCAGCTGCGCGAGCGCCTTGGCGTAAGCCGCCGCCCCCTCGCTCGTCTCGACGCGGTAGAGGCGGGCGAGCGCCGTCCACCCGCGCGTGTCGCCGCTCGGCGCGCTCACGATCGCGTCGCAGAGCGTGCGGACCATCCCCGCCGTGTCGCCGGCGTCGCGGTGGGCGTCGGCGAGGCGGAGGTCGGCCTCGACGCGCGCGCCCGCGTCGGGCGAGAGCTCGACGAGGCGCCCGAGCGCGCGCAGCGCGAGCGCGTGGTCGCCGCGCGTGACGCCGAGCTTGTGCAGCCGCTCCAGCGCGGGCCGGTTCTGCGCGTCGAGCGACAGGACCGCCTGGAGCGCGTCCTGGGCGAGCGCCGGGTTCGCGAGCGGCCCCTCGTACAGATCGGCGATCAGGAACTGCGCCGCGATCTTTGTCTCGGCGTCGCTCGCCGCGGCCACGGCGCGCTTCAGGGCGTCGCGGGCCTCCAGCCAGACGCGCTGCGCGGTGAGCAGCCGGGCGAGGAGGAGCAGCGCCGCCGCGTCGTTCGGGATCGTCGCGATGACGCGCCGGACGGCCGCGATGCCCACGCCGGGGTCGATCGCGCCCGGGCGGCCGTGGTGCTGCAGCACCGACCGGGCGATCTCGTTGCCGAGCAGCGAGATCGCCTCGCGGCTCGCGGCCTTGCCGAGCGCCTCGCCGAGGCGGTCGGCGAGCCGGTGGGGGTCGCCCGCGAGCCGCTGGGCGAGCGCGCGCGCCGCGGCGACGCAGCCCGGATCCGCGCGCAGCGCGCTCTCGTACAGCTCGAGCGCGCGCGCGGCGCCCTCGGGGGACGCGTCGTCGGCGGTGAGCTCCGCCGCGCGCACGAGGTGCATCGCGCGCGCGGGCTCCCCGAGGACGAGGTCGGCGAGCGCGAGCTGGGCGGTGACCACGCCCGCGCGGTCGCCGAGGCGCTGCGCGAGCCGGTCGAGCCCGCGGGCCGCGAGGAGGCTCTCCGGCCACAGCGAGAGGGCGCTGCGGAAGCCGGCGAGGGCGGCGTGGGCGGCGGCGGGGTCCGCGTCGGCCTGCGCCTCCGCGAGGAGCGCCTCCTCGATGCTGTAGAGGGCGCGCGCGATGGGATCGCTCGTCAGCTCCCGGCTGTCGCGGAGGGCGCTGGCGAAGAGGACCTGCACCCGCGCTCCGGCTGGATCGGAGGGGCCGTCCTTGCCGGCGATGCGGAGGATCGCCAGGTGCGCGGCCGCGTCCCGCGGCGCCTCCTTGACGATGCGCGCGAGCGCCTCGAGCGCGGCGCCCGGCCCGAGCTGCTCCTCGAGCGACGCGAGCTCCCAGAGGGCGCCGCCGCGCGCGATCGTGGAGGTGAGCACGTCGGCCTCGGCGCGGAGGACCGTCGCGAGCGACGTCGGCGCCTCGAGGAGCCGGTAGAGCTGCTCCAGCATGCGGAGCGCGGGGACGTGGTTCGGCACCACGGCGACGAGCCCCTCCAGGATCTCGACGGCCTGGCGCGGGCTGTTCTCGGCGAGGACCAGCGCGAGGGAGATCCGGAGCGCGTGATCGACGAGCGCCGGCGGCTTGCGCTCGAGCCCGCGCGCGTAGAGCCCCGCGAGCTCGCTCGCGATCATGGAGTGGGACATCCCCGGCAGGCTGGACGCCGCGCGCGCGCCGAACGCCGGCCGCTGCGCCGCGGGCGCGCCGAGGCCCACGCCAAAGCCGGCGCCGCCGGCGCGGACGTAGATGCGCTCCATGGCGTCGAGGATCGCCGGGTCGGGCTGGCTGCTGGCGAGCGCGGCGTCGGCGCGGGCGAGGAGGCGCAGCGCGTCCTGATCGCGGCCGAGCGCGAGCTCCTGCACCTCGGCCGCCTGGAAGAGCAGCCGGGCGTGGTCGTCGGGCCGCTGCGTCTCGTCGGCGAGCGAGCTCAGCACCTCCACGAGCTTCTCGTAGTTGCCTGTCTCGCGGAGCAGCCGCGCGATCTCGATCCGGGGCAGCGGGTGGGAGGGCCGCTTCCGCGCCGCCTCCCGGTACGACTCGACGGCGCTGTGCGGCCGCTTGAGGCGCCGCTCGTCGAGCGACGCCACCTCGAGCCACAGGCTGAACGCCGCGTCGGTCGCGGGATCGCGCTGGATGAGCTTGAGCAGCGCGCGGCGCGCCTCCTCGTACCGGCCGGCGCGCTCGTCGAGGCGGACGCGCGCGCGACGGGCGTCGGGATCCGACGGATCGATCGCGAGCGCGCGGTCGACGAGGGCCGAGGCCCGGTCGCGATCGCCGAGCCGGAGCTCGGTCACGTCGGCGGCGCGCAGGAGGAGCCTGCGCTGCTGGCCCGGGCTCTCGGTGAGATCGGCCTCGGCGCAGAGCGCGCGCGCGAGCCGCTGCGCGTCGCCTGCCCGCGCGGCGTTGCGCTGCAGCGCGAGGATCGCGGCGCGCCGCTCCGGGTCGATCTCGAGGATCTTCTCGATCTCCTCCACGGCGCGGGCGGGCTGGGCGAGCTCGTCCTCCCAGATGGAGACGAGCTTCTCGAGCAGCCCGATCTTGCGCGCGGGGTCCTCCGTCGCGCCGGCGGCCTGCGTGTAGAGGTCGAGCCGCGCCTGCACGCCGCGAGGATCCTCCTCGACGGCCAGGGGGGCCGGCGCGAGCAGGGCCGAGAGCGCGTCGAAGACGGAGCTGTTGCCCGGGTCGATCGCCCACGCGGCGCGCAGGATGGCGAGCGCCTCGTCGCGCCGCTTCAGGTGGTGCTCGGAGATGTCGGCGGCGCGCAGGAGCGCCGCGACGCGGACGTGCGTGGGCCGGTCCGCGTTGGCGACGGCGGTCCACACCTCCACGCGCTCGGCGTGGTGGCCGAGGCGCTGGAGGGCCCGGTCGAGCCGCTCCCGCGTCGAGCTGTCCTCGGGATCGAGCGCGAGCGCGCGCGTCGCGTGGAGCGCGGCCTGCTCCGCGTCGCCGAGGGTGTCGTAGAGCTCCGCGAGGCGGACGTGCTCGTGGACGATCGCCTCGTTGTCGGTGAGGAGCGCGAGCTCCTTCTGGCGCACGCTCGCGGCGAGCTCGAGCGCGCCGCTCGCCTCGAGCAGGCGGATCAGCTCGCCGACCACGCGCCGCGCCGTCGGCGAGCCGGCCGGGGCGCGCGCGGAGGCGCGCGTCAGCAGGGGCACCGCGTCGGCCGGGGAGCGGATCTTGTCGATGAGCAGCCGCGCCGCCGTGTAGAGCAGCCGCGACGCGCGCTCGTCGTCGCGCTCGTGCTCGGCCTCCAGGGAGAGCGCGCCGACGAGGCCGACGATGCCGTCGTGGTGCACGAGGTGACGGCGGAGCGCCTCCCGCACGGGGCCGGGCCCTGGATCGAACGCGATCGCGCCCTCGAGGGACGCGAGGGCGAGCTCCGGCTTGTGGAGCTTCCGATCGAGCACGGCGGCGCGCTCGACGTGGACCCAGGCGGTGAGCTGGCTGTCGCCGTCCGGCCGTCCGCGCCCGGGGGCGTAGGCGTCGGAGAGGCGATCGAGGTGGACCGCGAGGTCCTTGGCGGCCTGCTCGGTGCCGCGCGCGCTCTCGCGACGGAGGGCGATCTCCAGCCCGCGCAGCGACGCGGCGTGGAGCGGGACGAGCCGCAGCGCCTCGGTGAAGGCGTCGCAGCTCTCCGGTGTCCGTCCGAGCGCCTGGAGCAGGCGCGCCCGCTCGGCGAGGAGGTCGGCCCGGAGGGCGTCGGTCTCGGCGACGCGGAGCTTGTCCTCGACGACCTCGAGCGCGACGGCGAGCTCGGTGCGCGCGTCGAGCAGGCGATGGACCCGCGAGAGCGCGGGCTCGAGCTTGCGGGACAGCTGCCGCGCCTGCTCGTAGGACCGGCGCGCGGCGGTGGGGTCTCTGAGCACGCGCTCTTCGTGGATGCCGAGCTCCACGAGGGCGCGCGCCGCGCCGACCGGATCGCTGCTCTTGCGCCGCTCGGCGCGCTGCTGGAGCTCCGTGACGAGGTCCGGCGTGCTCTGCGGGGGCGGCTCGGGCGCGCTCGCGGCCGAGCGCGGG
>JAICEP010000090.1 GCA_025924095.1 Sorangium sp. | reverse complement strand
AGCACGACGCTTGTCGAGAACGATGCAGCCGATGCCGCCAGGCCCGAGACCACGTGGGCCGCGGCGTACGAGAGGATCGAGATCCGCGACTCCGTGTCGCTCGCGGCCTACCCGTCGCGGGTCGAGGTGGGCGAGGTGATCGGGGCGGACAACGAGCGCCACCGGAGGATCTTCGCGATCGCGTTCGACTCCAGCCGCGTGTTCTCCTACGACCCGGAAGCGCGCGAGTTCGACCGCGTCATCTCCACCGGGCGCGGACCGCAGGCGCTCGCGTTCGACACGGGCTACACCTGCGGCGACGAGAAGGAGCGCTGCGACTGCGCGCCGGGCAGCGACGGCTGCGAGCCCTATTCCTTCATGTACATCGCACATTTCACCGACTCGTACCTCGGCGTCGTCGATCTCGACATGCGCAAGAACACGTTCGGAACGATGATCCTCACGGTGGGCACTCCCGTCCCGCCCCGGGAGTCCCAATGAAGCTGCGCGTTGCGCTCATCGCCCCCGCCTCGGTCCTGGCGCTCGCCGGGTGCGGCGAGGAGCCCGAGCCGGTCGCCGTCGAGGCCCTGGCGCAGTCCGGCCGGAGCGCCTTCGTCTGCCTCGCCGTCGATCGGCCGGACCCGAAAGCGCCGGGCGTGGTGCGCTCGCTGCCGATCACGGATTGCTCGAGCCGCACGGTCGAATCGCCCGGCGACTTCGGCGTCGAGGAGGGCAGCGGGGGCAAGGCCACGCTGCCGCACCTCTACGCGCTCGTGACGCAGACGTCGCGCGGCGAGATCGCGGTCATCGACATGACCACCGAGAGCTCGCCGATCCTCGATCAGGACACGGGCACGCCCGGCGCGAGCTTCCTCCCGGTCGGCGCGCAGCCGGTCGACATCGCCGCGACGCCGGGGGGCACCGCGTCGTTCGTCGCCGTCGCCGAGCCGGGGCGCGCGGGGATCTTCGCGCTCCCGTCGGCGAAGGTGCTGCCGCGCGGCGGCTGTCCGGTCCCGTCGCTCGTCTCGTGGCCGGCGTGCTCGCTCCCGTCGCCGCCCGGCGAGATGCTGCTCGTCTCCGATCCGCCCGGACCTGACGGCAAGCTGCGGGCCTCGTGCTCGAGCGACTACGACGTCGATCCGACGAGCCCCGCCGAGGCCGAGGCCGGCGGCGACGCCTGCGGCAGCGGGAGCGGCGACCTGAGCCAGGAGGGGCTCGGCCGGCAGAAGCTCCTCGTGACCCTGCCCGAGCTCGGCGGCTTCGCCGTGATCGACGCGCAGGCGCTCCTCCAGGACGAGCGGTACAAGGAGGGCGGGTTCGCGCCGTGCGAGGTCGAGCGGTGGGTCCCCCTCCAGGCCTCGCTGCCGCTCTCGCCGCCGGCCGCGCCGCCCGACGAGGCGCCGGACGGCCCGGCCGCGTGCGTCCAGCCGGCGGCCGCGGCCAGCCCGGCACAGGCGCTCGGGACGCCGCGGCCCCGGGGGCTCGCGCTCGCCGGCGACCGGCTGTTCATCGCCGATCTCGACGCCCCGGTGATCCACGTCGTCGACCTCCCGACGCCCTGCGAGCCGACCGAGCTGCCCCCGCTCCTGCCCGCGTCGACGCTCGACCCCGAGCGCGTCGTCACGACGACCCGCCTCGCGGTGAGCCAGCCGTTGCCGCCTGACTTCCGCCGCTACCTCTATGCGGTCGACGCGGGCGACGGCAGCGTGATGGTCTTCGACGTCAGCGACGGCGCGTCCGGCCAGTCGCCGCTCGTGCGCCCTCATCCGGAGTGGAACCCGTTCCAGCCGCCCGACCGGATCCGCCTGACCGCGCCGGTCCGCGATCTCGTGGTCGTGCAGCGCGATGCCCCCGCGATCCTCCCCGCGACGGGCGTGGCCCCGGAGGGGCTCCGGTGCGATCCCGATCCGAGCCTCAAGCCGTGCGACAGCAACGTCTCCTCGTGCGACCTCGAGACGCTGTACCGGACGTCGGCGAACCGCGACGCCGGCGCCGGCCCGCTGAAGCTCCGCGGCTCGTTCGCGTACCTGGTGCTCACGAACGGCCAGGTCGCGGTCGTCGACGTCGACGACCTCGACGCGGCCTGCCGCGGGCCCGAGCAGCCGAGCCTCCGCGCCGGCTGCGCCGAGGGCGCCTCGGAGGGCGACCCGCGGCTCAAGACGAGCGGCGAGGCCTCCTGCAACGTCGTCCTCCCGCACGCGCTCCGCTCGGAGAGCTACGTCGTGACGAGCGACGCCGTCGGTGTGCGCGAGCCCGGCGTGCAGGGCCTGCCGATCCTCTACGATCGCAGCGGCGCGGTCGTGCAGCTCTCCGCGGCGAGCCCGAAGATGCGCGCCACGTTCCCGTCCGACGCGGCGGACGCGCCGGCGCTCACGCTCGCGGTGGGGGTCGAGCCCCTGGCGATCGCGCCGGTCGACGGCGTCGAGAGCGCGCTCGACGAGCAGGGGCTCGTGCTGAGGTCCGGCGAGCCGCATCACGCGCTGACGATGAACGTCGAGGACCCCCGCGTGCACCTCGTCAACGAGACGTGGACCGTGACCTACGAGGGGGTGCTCCCCGGGTTCACGCGGACCTTCGTCCACTTCGACGGGGACGGCCACCTCAGGAGCGGCGACGCCCGCTTCTGCCGTCGCGGCGTGCAGAGCCTGAACAGCGTCAAGGACCAGCCGGTCCCCGCGGGCGTCGACGCCGCGCAGCTCGCCGACTTCGTGCAGATCACGTCCGAGCTCCCGGGCGAGGACACCCCGTACTGGACCGACGTCGACGAAGCCGTGTGCTCGTTCGACAGCTGCAACGCGAAATACGGCAACGTCATCACGTCGCGCCCGGGGCTCCGCGTCGTGGAGGCCTACGACGACCACCTCGAGCTCGATCAGGGCGACCCCGAGGTCGCGTTTGCGGCGTGCTGCTTCCCCGGAGAGATGCAGGTCGGTGTCCGCGCCGGAGGCCAGTGGGTCGTCCGGAGCAACGCGGCCGGCTTCCTGCACCACGTGATCGCCGATCCGGCCACGGGCACCTGCCGCAACTCGTGCGACGCGCGCCTCGCGCGGCTCAACGGGCGCGTCGTGCACACGCCCGGCGACGGGCGGGTCACCGACGGCGATCCGGGCGCGTTCGTCAACCCGATGTTCCGCTTCGCGATCACGGGCGGCGCGCCCGAGCCCGAGCAGGACATGCAGTTCCGCTTCACCACCCAGGGGGCGTTCGACCCCCTGCTCGTCGAGCTCGTGAACGAGGCGGAGCTCCAGCCGCAGGCCATCCGGCTCGTCCCGGCGACCGGAGAGCTCGCCATCACCGACGGCTCGCTCCAGGGCCTGATCCTGCTGGGCGGGAGCGGCGCCGAGGTCGTGCGCCGGTTCCACTGAGCCGCTCGCCCAGCCCGCGCGCCATTCCGATCTCCTCGCCAATTTTTCCACGAAAACGTGGCGAAAACGTGGAGCGAGCGTTGAAATAACGCTCGAATCCCGCGTAGACCTCATCGGGCGTCGCGGCTAATACGCCGGCGATGCAGCCGTCCGAGCAGCCTGCGGCCAGGAAGAAGCTGACCCCGGTGATGCGCCAGTACGAGGATGCGAAGGCGCTCCACCCCGACGCCATCCTCTTCTTCCGGATGGGCGACTTCTACGAGATGTTCAACGACGACGCGGTCCTCGTGTCGCGCGCGCTGAACCTGACGCTCACGAGCCGCAACAAAGGGGAGCCCGAGGAGTCCCCGATGGCCGGCGTCCCGCACCACGCCGCGCACGGGTACATCGCGCGGCTCCTCGCGCTCGGCCACAAGGTGGCGATCTGCGAGCAGATCGGGGACCCGTCGAAGATCAAGGGGCTCGTGCCGCGGCAGGTGGTGCGCGTCGTCACGCCGGGGCTCGTGACCGAGACCGATCAGCTCGACGCGCGCGCCAACCACTACCTGGCGGCCGTCGACGGCGGCGGCGTGCCGCGCGGCGACGGCGGCGCCGCGGGCGGGCCGTACGGCCTCTCGCTGCTCGATCTCTCCACGGGCGAGCTCTCGGCCACCTCGCTCCCGGACGCCACGTCGCTGCTCGCGGAGCTCGCCCGCGCGGATCCGCGCGAGGCGCTGATCGCCCGGGATCTGCCGGACATCCGCGCCGCCGCGACCTCGCTCTCCTGCCGCGCGGCGCTGCGCGACGACGACGAGCTCGACAGCGCGCAGGTCGCGTCGATCCTCGACGACGCCGCGATCGAGCCGATCTCGGCGGCGGCGCTGGCCGAGCACCCGCTCCCGGCGGTGCGCGCGGCGGCGCGGGCGCTGCGCTTCGCGCGCCGCTGCAGCCCCGGCGCGCGCATCCCGGTGCGCCGCATCGCCCCGCACGACACCTCGGGCACGCTGCGCATCGACGAGACCGCCCAGGCGCACCTGGAGCTCGCGCGGGCCGCCGACGGCGGTCGCCGCGGCACGCTGCTCGACGTCATCGACGGCACGGTCACCCCGGGCGGCGCCCGGCTCCTGCGCCGCCGCCTGCTCACGCCGCTCGCGGACGTCGCGGCCATCCGCCGGCGCCTCGACGAGGTGGAGCTCTTCGTCGCGCACCCGCGCGCCCGGGGCGAGCTGCGGGAGGCGCTCGGCGGCGTCGGCGACCTCGAGCGCCTCAGCGTCCGCGCGCTCCTCGGCGAGGCCACCCCGCGCGACCTCGGCTGCCTGCGCGACGGCCTCACGGCGGCCCCGGGGGCCGTCGCCGCGGTCCGGTCGATCCCCGACCTCGGCGACGTGGGCGCCGCGCCGCTGCTCGCCGAGGCGGCGGCGGTGGATGTCGTCGCCGACGTCGGCGCCGAGCTCACCGCCGCGCTGATCGAGCGGCCGCCGCCGAACGCGCGCGAGGGCGGCATCTTCCGCGAGGGCTACGACGAGGAGCTCGACGAGGCGCGCGCCGTCGAGAAGAACGCGACGGAGCTCATCCTCGCGCTCGAGGCGAAGCTGCGCGCGCAGACGGGCGCGCCGTCGCTCCGGGTCAAGTACACGCGCGTGTTCGGCTGGTACATCGAGGTGACGCGCGCGCACGTCGCCAAGGTCCCGGAGAGCTTCCGCCGCAAGCAGACCGTCTCGACCGGCGAGCGGTACACGAGCGACGAGCTCGACGAGCTCGCCGACAAGATCGAGCACGCCGGCGCGCGCGCGCTGGAGCGCGAGGCGGCGCTCTTCGAGCGCGTGCGGGGCCTCGTCGCGAAGAGCGAGGGCCGCCTCCGCGCCCTCGCGCGAAAGGTCGCGTCGTGGGACGTCGCCGCCGCCCTCGCCGACGTCGCCCACCGCAACGACTACGTGCGGCCGCACGTCACGTCGGGCGAGGCGATCGCGATCCGTGACGGCCGCCACCCCGTGGTCGAGCGCTACGCGGCCGCGGGGCACTTCGTGCCGAACGACACCCGCCTCGATCTCGCGGGCGAGCGGCTCTGGCTGATCACGGGCCCCAACATGGCCGGCAAGTCGACGCTCATGCGCCAGGTCGCGCTGATCGTCGTGCTCGCGCAGATGGGCAGCTACGTGCCCGCGCGCGAGGCGGAGATCGGCCTCGTCGACCGGATCCTCTCGCGCGTGGGCGCGAGCGACAACGTCGCGCGGGGCGAGAGCACGTTCATGGTCGAGATGCGGGAGACGGCCGAGATCCTCCGCGACGCGACGCGAAGATCGCTGGTGATCCTCGACGAGATCGGGAGGGGCACGAGCACCTACGACGGCCTCGCGATCGCCTGGGCGGTGGCCGAGCACCTGCTCGACGCGATCGGCTGCCGCGCCCTGTTCGCGACGCACTACCACGAGCTGACGGAGCTCTCGTCGCGCGCGCCGGGCATCGCGAACTACTCGGTCGCCGCGCGCGAGCACGGCGACGACGTGATCTTCCTGCACAAGCTCGAGGCGGGCCCCGCGAGCCGCAGCTACGGCGTGGCGGTCGCGCGGCTCGCGGGCGTCCCCGAGGGCGTGCTCGCGCGCGCCCGCGCGATCCTCGCGACGCTGGAGTCGGGCGCCGCGCTGCCGGGCGGCAAGCACGCCTCGCTCCGCGGCCGCACGCGCGGCGGCGCCGCGCAGCTCGACCTGTTCGTCCCCGCGCAGGCGGCGGCTGCGCCCGAGCAGGCGGCCGTCATCGAGACCCTGCGCTCGGTGGACGTCGATCGCCTCGCGCCGCTCGACGCGCTGAGGCTCGTGGCGAAGCTGAAGGGCCTGCTCGGCGGCGCCGGCAAGTGACGGCGGCCCTCGCGCCGGCCACCCTCCGGCCGCGGCTCAATCCGGCGGCGCGATCTCCCGGAGCTCGGTGCCGCCCGCGTACGCGTAGCTCACGAACGAGTCGAACCCCGTGACGAGCAGCCCCACGGGCGCGGAGGCCGCGATCCGGTGCACGCCGTCGCGCTGCCGCCCGGGCAGCACGTTGTCCGGCGCCTGCTGCGCCGGATCGATCGTCGCGAAGCTCAGCTGGCAGCGGTAGACGACGAACGGCGGCGCGCGGCGCCCGCGCTCCTCGTCCGTGAGCCCATCCGCGGGCGCGATCTCGCACTCCTCCGGCCCGAGCGCCACGCCGTCGAGCCGCACGACGGCCGACCGCGGCGCGATCACCGAGATGAAGTCGAACGCGTACTTGTCCGGCGTCAGGAACACGTAATCCGGCCGGAACTGCTCGATCGGCGGCAGGATGACGAGGCTCGGGTCTCCGCCCGGCAGCCCTTGCCTGACCCCGGTCGCGTTCTGGCTGGCCATGATCTGCGACACGATGACCGGCTCGGAGCTCTCGATCAGGAAGTCGCCCCAGGCCATCACCTCGTGGAACTGGCCCTGCGACGCCAGCGTGATCTGGTCGTCCGGCGGCGGCAGGGTCGTCTTGATCACGGCGCCCTGGCCGGTGGCGGCCATGATCCTGACGTACTCCGGCTCGGGCACGACCTCGATCTGCGCGCCGGCCTGCTTCACCGTCTGCGACCGGTTCGGCGTGTGCGGCACGGCGAACCGCTTGCCGGTCGCGCGGATCGGATCGAGCTGGTCCTCCAGGTGGTCGGCGCAGCAGCGCCGATCCGCGAGCGTGGCGAAGTGGGGCGCGTCCGAGGCCTCGCTGCCGGTGAAGACCGCGATCGGCTGATCGGCCCTGACGATCGAGCCGGTGAAGTCCGCGTTGAACCCGCCGGTCTCCAGGTTGAGCACGTCGAACGCGCCGAGCTTGACCTCGATCGACCCGCCCGCCGGCGTCTCCGGGACCGGCCCGCCGCCGACGACCTTCGCCGTCGTCTTCACCTGCACGGTGGTCTCCTCGCGCGTCCCGACGATGGTCAAGAACGCCCGCAGATCGATCGGGTTCAGCGGATTGAAGTTCGTGTCCGGATCGTCCGTGCTCGCGATGGTCTGCGGCCACCCGGCGACGACGTAGGCCGTCGACATCGCGCCCGGGTTGTACGTCAGCGCCTCCCGCGGCTTCAGCAGCGAGGCGTCGTTGGAGAACACGTTGGCGTTCTCCAGCGGGTTGAACTGGTAGGCGACCACGGGAAACTTCGACGTGATCTTGTATGCGTGCCGCGTGAGCGCCGTGTGCGTGCCCGTGTTGTACTTGCCCTCCGGGCTGCCATCGATCTCGCGCGGCCCGAGCTTGAACACCTGGAGGTAGAGCGGCGCGATCAGCGCGCTCGCGATCTCCACGGGGGCGGGCGGATCGCCGGGCGCGCCGTCGTCCTGGAAGATGTGGACCTCGTTCGGCACGTCCGGCTGCGGGTTCGACACCACCACCGCGAACTGCTGCGCCGCCGCGTTGCTCGTCGCGTCGATCCGCGCGTTGTCCAGATCGACCGCCCAGTACTCGCACCCCACGTTGCTCCGCTCGACCTCGGCGACGGCGCAGAGCGGGAGGCAGCTGCCGCCGCGGCACGCCTCGGCGGCGTCCGTGTCGCACGTGTCGAGCACGTCGCCGAAGCTGCCGTCCGGCGCGCAGGTCACGACGTCCTGCCCTCGGCACGACGTCACGCCGGGCACGCACGGCCTGCACCCGAGCTCGATCGACGCGCACACGAGCTCCCGGGCGGCGCAGTCGTCGAGCGTCACCCAGGCCGGCCCCGCCGCCGTCTCCTCGCAGCGCGCGAGCTCCGCGCCGCACCGGGTCTCGCCGGCCGTGCAGGGCGGCGGCTCCTCCGGGCGCTCGCCCCACCGCACGCCGCTGTCGAAGCAGCTCGGCGCGAGCGCGAGCCCCGCGGCGGTGGCGAGGAGGGCGGCGGCCGCCGCGGGCCGCGGGCGGGCGCGGCGTCGTGACCTGCGGGCTCGCCTCGGGGGGACCGGCTCGCTCATCACAGGTGCGCGCTGGAGCTGTCGAGGGAGTAGGCCGCCATCCCTTGCGGCTTGAGCTGCCGGTAGACGAGCTTGCCGTACTCGAAGGCGTCGATCCGCGCCCCGTACACGCCGATCGTGACCGGCCCCGGCGGCAGCGCGCCGTGCTCGAGCCCGAGCTGCCGGAGGTCCGGCAGCTCGACGGCGTGCGACCCTGCCGGCACGGCCACGGTCCACCGGATGAGCCCGCTGCCGCTCGCGATGTCGTAGACGCTGAGGTCGATGGGCGCGCCCGCGCTGAACGAGGTCGCGAGGTGCGCGCCGTCCCAGGCGCTGTTCTGCGCCGGCGTCTCCACGGTCGGTACGCCCACGAAGTCGCCGATGCGCACCGGCGCGCTCGTGCTCGTCGAGAGCACCCGCCCGACGACGGACAGCGGCGCGAGCCCGGCCTGGCCGGTGACGGCGCGCGCCGAGGAGTGGTAGCTCGCCCCGAACAGATCGCGGTTGAGCGGCGGCACGCCCACGAACGTCAGCCGCCCGTCGAACGGGATCAGCGGGCTCTGCGCGCCGATGGGCAGCGTGGCGAACCCGTCGTTGCCGATCATCAAGGATACGTTCGCCTGGATCCGGTCCGGCCCCTTCGGCCCCTTCGCGGGCGCGGTGACGTCCATCGAGAGGGCGTGGTCGAGCGGCTGGTCGATCCGCACGAACACGTCCCTCGTCACCTGGTTCGGGAGCAGCGGGATCCCGCGGACGACCCCCATGGCGTAGGCGGTGAACCGCGGCGGCGTCGTCGATCGATCCTCGAGCCCTGCCAGCGCGTAGATCGAGCGGTTGCCGGGCGCGAGGTACATCGTGAACCCGTGCCCGAGCTCTCCCGCCGTGTCCGGGGTGATCGCCTGGTACTCGGGCGGCAGCTGGAAGGTCGCGAGCGGATCGGCCCCCGTCGTGAACACGTACGCCGCCCGGCGCTCGGTCGCGCGCTTCGGGTTCGGGATGTTGCCCCACGCGGCGCTCCCCGGGTCGAGCGACTTCTCCCAGACGAGCTCGCCTTCGAGCGCGCCCGCGCTGCCCACCTTGCCGCCGACCGGCGGGGGCGGGTCGCCGGAGGCGCCGCAGGCGGGGGTGAGCACCGGGTCCAGGTACACGGTCACCGTGTCGACCGGCACGTCGACGAACGAGATCGGGCTGTGGCACGTCGCGGCGACGGTGACGGTCCGCGGGGCGTCGAGCGAGGCGTCCTCGAACACGGCGACGCCGGACGCGTCCGCGACGCGGCTGAGCGCGGACGACACGTTGTTGCCCACGAGGACGCGCGCCCCCGGGATCGGATCGCCGGTGAAGTTGTTGTAGGCGAGGACCTTGAGCCGCCCGGCGAGGGGGGCGCCGCTGAGCCCGCCTTTGTAGCCGTTCTGGCTGTCCTCGTAGGTGTAGCCGTCGAGCACGAGGATCGTGTCGTCGCCGGTCGTCACCGAGATCGTCTTCGCGCCCGGCGTGCCCTGGGGCACGGTGCAGACGAGCCGGGTCGGCCCGTCGACGGCGAGCGACGTGCACGGCTTCTGATCGATCCTGGCGACGGTCGTCGCGTCCCAGCGCGTGCCTTGCCCGATGAGCTCGATCGCCGTTCCGCCCGAGATCGGCCCGCTCGATGGAGACGCATAGAGCGCGTCGTAGACGTAGCCGCCCGGCAGCGATCTCCGGGTCGAGGTGTCGTCGCCGTTCTGCGCCGTGAGCTCCACCGGCCCTGCTTCGCCCGGCGGCGCCGCCACCTGGACCCGGCTCGGATCGATGGGCACGATCGCGGACGGATCGACCTCGACGTCGCCGAACCAGACGCGGACCTTCGAGCTGAAGCCGTTGCCATGGAGCAGGACGCGCTGGCCTCCGTTGAACGGACCGTGCGTCGGGTCCGCGCCGAGCAGGGCGTGCGGATCGGCGTCCGGCAGCCCGGTGCTTGTGGTGGACGACGTTGTCTGCGGGTCCACCCCGAAGTCACCGCCGTCGCCGTCGGTCTGCCGGCGGATGCCCTCGGGGGCCGAGGCGATGCAGGCGGAGACGACCGCTAGGCTTGCGGAAATCGGGGCGAAGCGTGCAGTAAGAAAGCGTCGTGACGCGGTTCGCACGAACCGAGTCTACGCCATCGTGGGTGCTGGGCCACGGCGCGCGCGCAGGCGCGGAGCGCGGCGCCGCGCTCCCGCTTCCCGAACCCTGCGGAACCACGTGATAATGTCGCCCGCTGGCGCTCCCGCGCCGCCGCTTGACAAGCGCGGCGCATCGGGGTAGCAAACCGCCCCCTTCTCGCGGCTCGTGACGAGGGGGACAGCGGAGGTTGAATCCTCGCTTTCGCTGTCGCAGCGCCCAAATCCACACGCTCTCCTGGCACCCACGGCATTCCGCGACCCGGTGCCCCTCGACACGGACGCTTTTTCCAGGTCCGCGCGAGGGGTTGGTGGCGGGAGGGGGAGCGGCGGACCAACCGAAAGGACAAAGCCGTGACCGATACAAGCTTCTCCGAATCCGTTCCCGCGGCCGACACCATGCAGGCCGTTGCCCCCCAGCCGGGGGAGTTCCCGCTCCCGCTCCGCTCGCTGCTCGACGCGGGCGTGCACTTCGGCCACCAGACCAAGCGCTGGAACCCGAAGATGCGGCCGTTCATCTACGGCGCGCGCAACGGCATCCACATCATCGATCTCGACCAGACGACGCGGCTCTTCAAGCGCGCGTACGACTTCCTGACCGACGCCGTCGGCCGCGGCGGCCACGTGCTGTTCGTCGGCACGAAGCGCCAGGCGCAGGACATCGTGCAGGAAGAGGCCCGGCGGTCGGGCATGTACTTCGTCACGAACCGCTGGCTCGGCGGCACGCTGACGAACTTCCGGACCATCAAGCAGGGCCTCGATCGCCTCCGCACCCTCGAGCGCATGAAGGAGGACGGGACCTACGAGCAGCTGCTCAAGAAGGAGGTCGTCCGGCTCGAGAAGGAGCGCGATCGGCTCGAGAAGTACCTGGGCGGTCTCAAGGGCATGGGCGGCCTCCCGGCGGCGATCTTCGTGATCGATCCGCACCAGGAGTCGATCGCGATCAGCGAGGCGCGCAAGCTGAACGTCCCGGTCGTGGCCATCACGGACACGAACTGCGACCCGGATCTCGTCGACTTCGTGATCCCTGGCAACGACGACGCCATCCGCTCGATCCGGCTGATCACGGCGCGCGTCGCGGACGCGTGCGTCGAGGGTGCGCAGCGCCGCCGGGATCACGGCGACGGCTCGCAGCCTCAGGGCGGCGGCGGTCGCGGCCAGCGCGACGAGATCAACGTGTACCAGGGCGGCCGCGGCGGCGGCCGCGGCGGTCCGCGCCAGCAGGCGTCGTAGCGCGGCGCGAGCCGCGTCGGAGCGGCCCAGCGCTCGGGCGGCGGGGGTGACGACGTCGCCTCCGCCCGGGAGACGCGGCGATCGCAGGAGCGCAGGGGGCGCGGGGACAGAAATGAAAATTTCGTGCCTCTGCGCCTTCTGCGCCTCTGCGGTTCGGCCGGCTCGTCGCGCGGGCCCTCGGGGTCATCAGTCTGAAGTGCGATGAAGAGGGGCCGCTCGGCGCGGCCTCTTCCTATCTAGGTTGAAGGAGAAAGAGCCATGGCCGGCATCAATGCTCAGGCGATCAAGGAGCTTCGTGAGCGTACCCAGGCGGGGATGAGCGACTGCAAGGGCGCCCTCACCGAGGCCGAGGGCGACATGGAGAAGGCGGTCGAGATCATCCTGAAGAAGGGTCTCGCGAAGAGCGCCAAGCGGGCCGGCGCGTCCGCGACCGAGGGCGAGGTTCGCGCGGCGGTCGCGGCCGATCGGCGCAGCGCGACGATGGTCGAGGTCAACATCCAGACCGACTTCGCCGCCCGCAACGACGCGTTCCGGCAGTTCGTCGGCGAGGTGCTCGCCGCGGCCGAGAAGGCGCCCGAGGGGTCGGACGCGAGCCAGCTCTCGATGGGCGGCAAGTCGGTCGCCGACGCCGCGACGGAGCTGACCGCGCGCATCGGCGAGAAGGTCGCCGTGCGGCGCTGGGATCGCGTGTCGATCCCGGCGGGCAAGCACGGCGTCGCGCACGCGTACGTGCACCTCGGCGGCAAGATCGGCGTGCTCGTGGCGGTCGAGGCGTCGAGCCAGGCGGTGGCGGAGCACCCCGAGGTGCAGAAGTTCATCGACGAGACGGCGATGCAGGCCGCCGCGATGAGCCCGCTCGTCCTCCGTCGCGACGAGGTCTCGGCGGACCTGAAGGCCAAGCAGCAGGAGATCTTCGAGGCGCAGCTGCGCGAGGATCCGAAGCCGAAGCCCGAGGCGGCGTGGCCGAAGATCATCGAGGGCAAGTTCAACAAGTGGTACTCGGAGGTCGCGCTCCTCGAGCAGGAGTCGGTCGAGGCGGCGTCGCGCGGCGCGGCGGGCCAGACGATCGACAAGCTCCGCCAGGCGGCGGAGAAGGCGGCCGGCGGCGAGCTCACGCTCACGCGCTTCGTGCGGTACGAGCGCGGCGAGGGCATCGCCAAGAAAGAGGACGACTTCGCCGCCGAGGTGGCGAAGATGGCCGCGAGCTGAAGCGGTCCGATGCGGGGGCGTCTCGCCGCCGTCTCGATCGACCTCGACGAGGTCCCGAACTACTTCGCCATTCACGGGCTCGCCGTCCCGGAGCGCTCCGGGGCGGCGGTCTCGCTGAGCGCCGTCTATGACACGGCGCTGCCGCGCATCGCGGGCTTCGCTGCATCCCACGGCATCCCTGTCACGCTGTTCGCGATCGGCCGCGACCTCGCCCGCCCCGAGAGCGCGGCGGCGTTGCGCGCGCTGAGCGACGCGGGCCACGCGGTCGAGAACCACTCGTACGGGCACCGTTACGACCTCTCGCAGCTCCCGCGCGCCGCGATCGCGTGGGAGGTCCTGCTCGGCGCCGAGGCGATCGCCGAGGCGGTGGGCCGGCGTCCGACGGGCTTCCGCGCGCCGGGGTACACGGTGAGCGACGCGCTGTTCGACGCGCTCGATGCGATCGGGGTCGCCTTCGACTCCTCGGTGTTCCCGTGCCCGCCGTACTACGCCGCCAAGGCGCTCGCGATGGGGGTGCAGCGCGTGAAGGGCAGGGGATCGTCGGCGATCCTGGACACCCCGCGCGTGCTCGCGGCGCCGCGCCGGCCTTACCGGCCTGGGCGGCCCTGGTACACGCGCGGCGGGCGGCGCTTCGTCGAGCTGCCGATCCAGGTGACGCCCGGGTTGCGGCTGCCGGTCATCGGGACGAGCGTCGCGCTCGCGGGCGCCGCCGGTGCGCGGTGGCTGGCGCGCGCCTGCGCGGGGGAGGCGCTCGTCAACCTGGAGCTGCACGGCATGGATTTCCTCGACCGGGGCGACGGCCTCGAGGCGCTCGCGCCGTACCAGCCGGAGCTCCGTGTGCCGCTCGGCAGGCGGCTCGAGGCGCTGGGGGCGTTCGTGGAGGAGGTTGCTCGGGGAGGGGCGACGTTCGTGCGGCTGGACGAGGCGGCCAGCGAGCGCGGGCTCATCGTGTGACGGGGGATCGACGTCGGCTGGCGGCGCGAATTCCCTGACGAGCATGGTGCCGTCGGGTACCTTCCCGGCGATGGAGTTCGAGCGCCTTCGGGACATTTACAACCGTTGTAACCCCGACGAATCGCTGGCGCCGGGCGACCCGCGCAACGTCGACATCGATCACCGGGGTGTCCGCGGGGCTCACTGGACGAACAAGCTCGCGCGTCAGATCGAGCTCTCCAGGACGCCGGTCTGCCAGCTCTTCACAGGGCTTCGAGGCACGGGGAAGAGCACCGAGATCCACCGCCTGGCCGCCAGGCTCTCGGACCCGAAGCAGCGCAACCTCCTCACCGTCCTGATCGACGCGGACGACGTCCTCGATCTCACCGTGGAGATCGACATCTCGGACGTGCTCGCGCTCGTTCTGCAGCAGACTGAGCGTGCCATCCTGGTCGCGGAGGGAGGCAACGCGGCCGACGCCATGACGGACGGGCCTCTCGGTCGGCTCTGGGCGTGGCTCTCGCGCACCGACGTGGAGATCGGCAAGATCACCGCAGGCATCGACGTGGGGGCGAAGGCGGGGATCGGGGGCCCAAAGGTGGGCGTCGAGCTCAACCTCAAGACCAACCCGACCTTGCGCCGCCGGGTCCGCGACATCGTGAGTACGCACCTGTCCAACTTTGTCCGCTTCGTGAACGACGAGCTCCTGGAGCTCGAGTGGCGCGCGCGCAAGCTCGGGCGCAACGGGATCGTCATCCTCTTCGACTCGCTGGAGAAGCTCCGGGGCACGAGCCTCACCTGGAAGCCGGTGCTCGAGAGCGCCGAGCGTATCTTCTCCACCGGCGCGCCTTACCTCCAGCTGAAGGTGCACGTGCTTTACACGATCCCGCCGGCGCTCGCGCGCCGCATGGTTGACGTGTCGTTCCTGCCGATGATCAAGGTCCGGGATGCAGAGGGAATGCTCCACCCCGAGGGGGTCGAGGTCATCACCGAGCTCGTGACGAAGCGCATCGACGAGGCCGCGCTCGACGAGATCTTCGGCAAGGCCGCGCTCCGGGACCGGATCCGCGCCATCGCGCTGTGGTCGGGCGGCTACCCGCGCGAGGTCGTGCGGCTGCTCCAGACGCTGCTCGAGCTGGAGACGTTCCCCGTCGACGCGAAGACGCTCGAGCGGGAGCTCTACCGCGCGGGGAACGCCTACCGGAGTATCGTTTACGACAGCGGCGCGATCCCTTGGCTCGCCACGGT
>JAICEP010000089.1 GCA_025924095.1 Sorangium sp. | reverse complement strand
TGCCCTGGTGGAAAAAGCTCTGCCTCGGGCGGTCCGCAGGCGTCACACGGCGCTGCGTCTCGTGTACCCTCCCCTCGGCTGGTACCCGGTGCACCGGGGCGCGCGGAGAGCCGGAGTTTGGCCTCGGCGCGTTCGTTCCGTGCATGCCCGGGTCCGGCCCTGACCTTACGCATCGCTAGGTGACCTACAATGTACCACTCGAAGATGGGTCGGCAGCTCGCGGTCGGGGTGCATGCAAGGGCCGCCGCGCTCGCCGCGCTGCTCGGCGCCGTGTGCTTCGCCGGGACTGCCCGCGCGCAGTCGGAGGACGGGCTCGACAGCAACCTGGACGACTCCCTCGCCGCGGACAAGCAGGCCAAGGACGAGCAGGCGCAGGGCGACAAGACGACGGGTGAGAAGGACAAGCTGCCGGAGACGCCGCCGGAGGCGGCCGACGACAACAGCCCGCTCGAGAAGGACGGCAAGGCCCACAAGTTCATCGGCCTCCGGCTCCGGAACGTCATCGTCCCGAAGTTCATGATCAACCTCTTTGCCGACGGCGGCGCGTCGGTGAACGTCTTCATGATCGGCCCGGAGTTCACCTCGCGCAAGAACGGGCTCGAGATCGATCTGGCCGTGTCCTACGCGGACTACTCGATGGATCCCTTCCTCTTCAAGGGGAAGAACGACAACCAGTTCGCCTGGGAGATGGTGTCGAGCGACATGAAGCTCGTCTATTTCACGAGCGATCTCCTCTTCGACGTCCCGATCGACGAGAAGGGCCGTTTCTCGTTCCTGGTCGGCGCCGGCGTCGGGATCGGCGTCGTGTTCGGCAACCTCTACCGCGCCCAGGCGTACCCGACGACGAGCAACGACCCGAACGACGTGGGCTCCTGGCGGAGGTGCACTCGCCAGGAGCCCGGCGGCAACCTCTACTGCGACGACTCCAACAACCATTACGGCGACTACGACGAGCCGAGCTGGGTCAACGGGGGCTCGAAGCCATCGGTGTTCCCGTGGATCTCGTTTCCGCAGGTGAGCTTCCGGTACAAGCCGATCAAGCAGCTGCAGACGCGGCTCGACGCCGGCTTCTCCATCACGGGCTTCTTCATGGGACTGTCCGCCGGGTATGGCCTCTGAGCGAGGGATCAGGTGACGCCGCCTCCGCTGTTCCCCCCGCGGTATGAGCCGATCGGGACGCTCGGAAAGGGCGGCGGCGGCGAGGTGTGGGCGGTGCGCGACCGGATCACCGGCAAGACGGTCGCGCTGAAGACGCTCGGCGAGGACGCGGACGAGCCGGAGGTGCTCGCGCTCGTCCGCGAGGCGGCGGCGCTGTCGGGCGTCGAGGGCCTCGGCGTGCCGCGCGTGCTGCGCTTCGGCCGGCTGCCCGCGTCGGGGCGGCCCTTCATGGTGCGCGAGCTCGTCGAGGGGACGAGCCTCGCCGATCTGCTCGCGCGCAAGGGCGACCTGGCCAGGAACGTCGCGGCCATCGCCGACGCGGCCGACCAGCTCACGCGCCTGCACCGCGCGCTCCTGCTGCACGGCGACGTGAAGCCCGCGAACATCATCGTCGGCGACAGCGGGCGCGCCACGCTCGTCGACCTCGGACTCGCCGCGCCGTTCCGTGACGACGGCTCGCGGCCCGTGGGCCTCACGCCCCGCTACGCCGCGCCGGAGCTCTTCAAGGGCGACCCGCTCACCGTCCGCGCCGAGGTGTTCGCCCTCGGCGCGACCCTCTCCGAGGCCCTCCGCGACAGCGCGGTCCGGCGCGATCCGAAGGTCGTCGACGCGCTCCAGGAGGTCGTCGACCGGGCCACCGCCAGGGACCCCAACGCGCGCTACCCGAGCGCGGACGAGCTCGCGAACGCGCTCCGGCGCGCCGCGCGGCTGCCCTGCGGGCAGAACGAGGAGACCGCGGGGCCGGCCGACGCGGGCGCGCGGCCCGACGCGGGCGCGGACGCGGTGGTCTGGCCGATCGTCGGGCTGGACGCGCCGTCCACGCGGCTGCTCGCGCAGATCCTGGCGCTGCCCGCGGGCGGCGGTCTCTCGATCGCCGGGCCGCCCGGGTCCGGGCGGAGCGCGCTGCTCCGGCGCATCGCGTGGTCGCTCGAGGTCGGCGGGTACGCCGTCGCGTGGGTCGAGGCGGCCAGCGGGGCCGACCCGCGCGAGGCGCTCGCGATCGAGCTGTCGGGGCACGACCTCGGCCGGGTGACGGCGCTCGTCGACGACGCCGACCGGCTCGGCGACGCGGAGCGCGAGCGGCTCGACGAGGTGCGGAGGGCCGGCGGCAAGCTCGTGTTCGTGCTCGGGGAGCCGCCGGAGCGCGGGTTCGAGCGCTTCGAGATGGCGCCGCTCGACGAGCAGGTCGCCCGCGAGCTCGTGCAGCGCACCATCCCGTCGCTGAGCGACGCGGTGGCCGCGCACGTCGTCGCGCGCGCGGGCCGGTGGCCGGGGCGCATCCGCGAGATCGTCGCGCGCATCGCGCGCGCGCCCGTCGCGTCGACCGAGGACGTCGATCGGCTGCTCGACGCGCCGCCCGCCCCCCGGGCGGAGGCGTCCGGACCGGGCGGCGCCGGCGAGGAGAGGGCGGCGCTGTCGCCCGCGGAGATCCACCGGCTGCTCGACCGCGGCCACTTCGACGCGGCCGCGGAGGCGCTCGGCCGGTACCAGGGCGACTGCTCGCCCGTCGTGGTGTCCATCCTGACGATCGCGCGCGCGCGGCTCGCCATGAACCGCGGCGACACCGCGCGGGCGCTCGCGGAGCTCGCGCGCGTGAAGGACCAGGTCGAGGCCTCGGGCGACCCCGCGCTGGCGGCGTTCTGGTCGCTGCAGATGGCCCGGGCGCTCGTCCGTACCGGCGACTACGGCGAGGCGGAGCGCCGCGCGGGCGAGGCCGTCGAGCGGGTGGGCCCGGTCAAGCTCGAGGCGGAGCTCGCCGGGGGGTCGCGCTCGCAGATCGCGACGGCGGCCGCGTTCGGCGCCTCGCCCGAGGCGATCGTCGCCGAGGCGGTGGCGACGCGCGGGCTCGCGCAGAGCTTCGCCTCGCGGCACGAGGACGCGAAGCGCACGCTCGAGCACGCGGTCCGGCTCGCGCGGCTCACGGGCGAGCCGCGGATCCTGTCGGTCGCGCTCGTCTCGCTCGCGTTCGCGCTCCAGCGGGACGACCGCCTCAGCGAGGCGAAGGCGGTCTACGAGGAGGCGCTCACGGCGGCGGAGCAGGCCGGCGACGCGGGCACGCTCGCGACGACCCGCCTGAACCTCGCCGCGCTCACGAAGCTGCAGGGCGACCTCGGCGCGGCCATCCGCCACCTCGAGGCCGCCGTCGACCTCGGCCGGCGCTCGGGCCGCGTGGCGACGATCCGGCAGGCGCTCCTCAACCTCGCGAACCTCGAGCTCTACCTCGGGCGGCTCGCGCGGGCCCGGGTGTCGCTCGACGCGCTCGCCGCCCAGCGCGCGGATCTCGCGCCGCAGCAGCACGCGCAGCTGCTCGCGCTCGAGGCGGAGCACGCGGCGCGCTCCGGCGACCTCGAGCGGGCCGAGCGGCTCTGCCTGGAGTGCGCCGAGGCGTACGAGGCGATGGGCCGGCGGATCGACGGGGTCGAGGCGCGGCTCGAGCGCGTGCTCTTCGCGGTGGCGCGCGCCGGCGCGGACCCGCGCGTCCTCGGCGAGGAGATCGACGTGGCGTCGGAGCGCCTGGGGACGACGGGCGCCCACCGCGCGCTGCTCTCGCTGGCGCGCGGGCGCGTCGCGGCGCTCGCGCGCGACGAGCGGCGGGCCCGGGCGGCGTACGACGAGGCGCTCGACGCGGCGCGCGCCGCGGGCCAGCGCGACTGGATCTGGCGCGCGCTGGAGGCGCGGGCGCAGCTCGAGACGGAGCGGGGGCACCTCATCCGGGCGCGCCACGACCGCGAGGAGGCGCTGAGCACGCTGGAGGAGATCGCCTCGAAGCTGCCGCGCGACCTCCGGGAGGTCTTCTGGAACGACGGGCGGCGCAAGGAGATCCGGGCGGCGGCGATGCTCGAGCTGATGAGCAGCCGCACGGTGCCGTTCACCCAGCCGGGCGCGGCGCCCTCGCCCGGCGCGGCGCCCCAGCAGGGCGAGGACCGGCTGGCGCGGGTCCTCGAGATCAACCGGGCGATCGCGGGCGAGCACGATCTCACCCGCCTGCTCGCGAAGGTGACCGATCACGCGATCGCGCTCCTCCAGGCGGAGCGCGGGTTCATCATCCTGCAGCGGCCGCCGCGCGACGAGCCGCCGCCCGCCGCCGGCGAGGCCGCGGTCGACGTCTCGATCCACGCCTCGCGCGACCAGGCCGCGGCCGACCTCTCGATCCACGCCTCGCGCGACCAGGCCGGGGACGACCCGCACGCGCGCTTCTCCAGCTCGATCGCCGAGCGGGTGATCTCCACGGGCGAGCCGGTCGTGACCACGAGCGCGCGGGACGACGCGCGCATGAGCGATTACGTCTCGGTCCACCAGCTCATGCTGCAGTCGGTCGCGTGCGTGCCGATCCGGCAGCGGAGCGGGCAGGTGATCGGCGCGCTGTACCTGGAGACCCGCCTGAGCGCGGCGGCGAAGTTCGAGGCCGAGCTCCCCACGCTGACGGCGCTGGCCGATCAGGTGGCGATCGCGATCGAGACCGCGCGCCTCGTCAGCGAGAACGAGCGCCGCGCCCGCGAGCTCGAGCGCGCCAACGAGGAGCTGCGCGCCGCGCGCGCCAAGCTGGAGGAGCTCCTCGGCCACCGCACCGCGCAGCTCGCCGCGACGCGGCGGGATCTGCGCTCGGCGCGCGCGGTGATCCGCGGCCACTTCGGCTACGAGGGCCTGGTCGGCACGAGCGAGGCGATGCGCCGCGTGTACGCGCTGATCGACCGGGTGAAGGACACGGACATCCCGCTGCTCATCACCGGCGAGAGCGGGACGGGCAAGGAGGTCGTCGCGCGGACGATCCACAACGCGAGCCCGCGGGCGAAGAAGCCGTTCGTCGGCATCAACTGCGGCGCGATCCCGGAGCACCTGCTGGAGAGCGAGCTCTTCGGGCACGTCCGCGGCGCGTTCACGGGCGCCGATCGCGACCGCAAGGGGCTCTTCCGGGAGGTGACCGGCGGCACCATCCTGCTCGACGAGATCGGCGAGATGCCGCAGAAGATGCAGGCGGGCCTGCTCCGGGTGCTGCAGGAGAAGGTCGTCCGTCCTGTCGGGGGCGCGCGCGAGGAGCCGGTCGACGCGCGGGTCATCGCGGCGACGCACCGGGACCTCGCCGACATGGTCTCGCGCGGCACGTTCCGCGAGGATCTCTTTTACCGGCTGCACGTCGTCGAGGTGCGGGTCCCGGCGCTGCGCCAGCGGATCGAGGACATCCCGCTGCTCATCGACTATTTCCTCGGGATCTTCGCCGCGCGCTACGGCCGCGATCGGCGCAGCGTCTCGCGCGCCGCGCTGAAGCGGCTGTCGGCGTACAGCTGGCCCGGCAACGTGCGGCAGCTCGAGAACGTGCTGCTCAACGCGTGGGTCCTCTCGGACCGCCCCGAGCTGGAGAGCGACGATTTCGAGCTCCCCGACGCGGCGCCGCGGTCGCTGCGGAGCGCCGAGGCCGCGCCGCCGCCGCGCGCGCCGCTCGGCGGCGGCGGCGGGGCTCCTGCGAGCGCCGGCCGGGCGCCGCCGTCGAGCGACCTTCACCGCCTCGAGACGTCGCTCGACGCGCACAGGGCGAGCGAGCGAGAGCGGATCCTTGTTGCGCTCTCGAGCTGCAACTGGAACCGGGTGAAGGCGGCGCAGGTGGTGGGCCTGCCCCGCCGGACGTTCTACCGGCGCCTGAAGGAGTACGGGATCCAGTGAGCGATCGATCGAACCTCGCCGCCTCCATCGACGGCGCGCCCCTCCCCGACGAGGAGGCGCGCGATCTGTGGACGCGGTTCAGCCGGTACATGGATGAGCACCGCGGCGACGCGGCGGGCTTCGCGCGCGAGAACGGCTACGTCAGCGTGACGCCGACCTTCGAGCGCGGACAGGCGCTGCTCGTGGTCCGGACGACGGAGGCGCCGCCGGAGCAGCCCGCGCCGCGCCGCGAGGACGCCGGCTCGCCGGCCGCGCGCGGCGGCGCCGGCAAGCCGCCCCCACGCCGCAGCGGCAAGCCGACCCCGCGCGGCAGCGGCAAGCCTGCGCGCGGCAGGCGGCAGCGCTGAGCGCCCGTCAGCCGGCGCGATCGCGGGCGCCGGACGCACTGGGGTTCAAGACCGGTCTCGCTAGAAGCGCCTCGGGCTGTTCGGCACCTTGGAGTCGCGCGTGGCGCGCTCCTCCTGGCGCTCGGTGATCCGCCCGGAGAGGACCGCCTCCGCCAGCTCGCGGACCTCGGCGCTCGTCGCGCGATCGACGCGCGCGAGCGCCTGCTCGGCCGCGGCGCGGGCCTCGGCCGCGCGGCCCCCGAGCGCGTGCGTCCGGGCAATCTCGGCGAGCGTCGCGGAGAGCTCCGAGGCGTTGCCGGCGACGTCCAGCAGCCGCTTCGCGCTCAGGTAAAGCTCGAGCGCCGCGCCGAGATCCCCCTGGATGCGCAACAGATCGCCGCGCGCCCGGAGCACGCCGGCCTGGCCTGCGCCGTCCTCGAGCACCTCGAACAGCGCGAGCGCCTGCTCGTAGTCCGAGAGCGCGCCCTCCAGGTCCGACGCGTCGGCCGCCGCGACCCCCACGAGCTCGGCCACAAGCTCGAACTGCCTGCGGCGGAGATCGCCCCGCGCCTTGAGCGTCGCGGCCTGGCCCCGGCGCTCGAAGCCGGTGCGGAACAGCGCGAGCGCCCGATCGTAGTCGCGCACCGCGTCCACGAGATCCTCCTGCAGCGAGCGCAGATCCCCCCGCGCCTTCAGCACGGCGGCCTGGCCCAGCACGTCGCGCGTCGCCGAGAACAGCTCGAGCGCCTGATCGTAATCGCGCTCGGCGCCCAGGAGATCCCCCTGCCGGGTCCGGAGGTCGCCGCGCGCCTTGAGCACGCCGGCGTGCCCGAGGTGGTCCTCGGTGGCCTGGTACAGCGTGAGGGCCCAGTCGTAGTCGCGCGCCGCGCCCGTCACGTTGTCCTGGCCGAGCCGCATGTCGCCGCGCGCCTTGAGCACGCTGGCCTGCCCGCTCCGATCCCCCGCGCCCTGGAAGAGCGCGAGCGCGGTGCTGTAGTCGCGCGCCGCGCCCGGCAGGTTGCGGAGGCGGACGCGCAGATCGCCGCGCGACTTGAGCGCCCGCGCGTGCGCGGCGCCGTGCGGCCGGGCGCGGGGCGACTCCGTGGGCCCCTGGCCGTCGGCGCCTTCGGCGGCCCCGCGCGACCCGGCGCGGGGCTTGAGCGGCTCGCGATCGCCGAGCTGCAGGAAGACGTGGACCGCCAGATCGTAGTCGCAGACCGCGCCGCCGAGATCGCCCTCCTCGGCGCGCGCGAAGCCCCGCGCCCGCAGCGCGTCGCCCTCCCCCGCGCGGTCGCCCGCGGCCTGGAACAGCGCGAGCGCCTCGTCGTAGTCGCGCGCCGCCTGGACGGGGACGCCCTCCCGCAGGCGCAGCGCGCCGCGATCCATGAGCACCTGGGCCTGGCCGAGCACGTCGCCCGCGGCCTGGAACATCGCGAGCGCCTCGTCGTAGTCGCGCCCGGCGCTCACGGTGTCGTTCCGCCGGAGCAGCAGGTTGCCGCGCTCCCGCAGCGCGTGGCCGCGCGCCTCCGGCGCCGTGCCGTTGAGGCTCGGAGGCGCGGCGCTCGATCGGGGCCCCCGCATCGCGCTGTCACCGAGCACCTCGGCCAGCGATCCGCTCTTCGAGGCGCAGCGATCCAGCGCGCTGTCGAACGAGCGCTGCGTGGGAGGATCTCCATCCACGCCCTTCAGCTCGGACTGGGCTTCTGAGCGGCGACGCATGATAGACGGAACATCCTACCGCGGCGGCGCCCCCCTCGTGGAGACATTGCGCCGGCGGCCGCGCGCTCACGCACATTCCGCGGCCGTGCCTTCCACGCCGTTGGTCCATTCCCGTACGCGCGTCCACGCGTCCACGTACATTCCAATCTGGCGCTTTTCGTCGCGGTCAGCGCGGCGCTCGGCCGCGCCGTCCCGGTCGCGAGCGGCGGCGCGCCGGCCGCCGCGCGCCACGGTTCGCTCCCTCACGCAGGCGGGGTCGGCGCGACCTCGCGCGGGCGGCGCGACCTCGCGCGGCGCGACCTCCGCCGCGCCGCGGCGGTCAGAGGCCCTTGCGCGAGATGAGCACCGCGTCCCGCTCGACCTCGTGCATCGCCTGCGTCACGAGCGCCGCGGCGGTGCGCTCGCGCACGTGCATGACGCGCAGCTCGGCGTAGGTCTCGTCCGGCAGCAGCTCCTCGTCGACGCCGAACTTCGGCGCGTCGACCTGCGCCGGCCGCTCGTCCTGCAGCCGCGGCCTGAGCGTCGCCAGCTTGCCGGCGCCCCCGAGCTGCTGCACCCAGCGGTCGCCGCGCCGGACGGCGAAGAAGCGCTGCCCCACCTTCACGCCGTCCTTCTCGCCCTTGTCGATGAACACCACCTGGTGCTGCCCGAAGAGCTGGTAGGGGTAGATCGCCGCGATGATCTTCGCCTCGAGGTCCTGCTCGGCGCTCGCCGGCGGCACCACGTCGAAGCGGCGCACCACCGAGCCGACCCTGTCCCCGCGCTCGACAACGTCGAGCGACTCGATGAGCCGCGCGCGCACCATGTGCGTCTTCGGGTTGTAGCGGTCCACGCGCGCCGTGCCGCGCACGGTCACGAGCTCGCCCTTCGGGTCGCCGCCGCTCCTCACCTTCTTGATCTCGCGGAAGATCGTGAGCTCGTCGCCGATCGCGACGTCGTGATCGTCCGAGAGGCGGAGGTAGACGTCGTCGCCCTCGCTGAGGAGCATCTGGTCCTCGGGGCTGGCGACGAGCTCCCCCCACGTGTCCTTCTCGACGTCGTCGACCCAGCCGAGGTCGCGCAGGAAGATCGTCTTCGCCGGCACCCGCGACCCGCGACCCGCCTGCCTGGCCCCGAGCCCGATGCTGCCGCGCGTCGGGCCCTCGTTCGGGTCGCGGAGCCGGATCCGGTCGCCCGGGTAGATCCAGTGCGGGTTCTGGAGCTGCGGGTTCAGCGCCCAGACCTGCGGCCACGCGTAGGGGTTCGTGTGGTACCTGCCCGAGATGTCCCAGAGCGTGTCGCCGCGCCGCACCGAGTGCGACTCGGGCACGAACTGCCCCTCGACGACGTAGCTCCCGCCCGCGCTGCCCCGCACCGAGGCGGGACCCTCGCTGCGGCGGCCCAGATCGAAGCCGTCCGACGGGCGGGACGTGTCCGTGGTGCCCCGCGAGCTCGAGGGCAGGTGGCCGTTCGGATCGAACCCCGGCTGCGGGTAGCCCGGCACCACGACCTGCGTCTCGACGGTCGGCTCGGCCTGCGGGAGCTGGACCACGGTGACGCCCGGACCCTGGCCGGCGCCGGCGCCCTCCTCCTGGGCCAGCGCCAGCGTCGACGCCGCGGCGAGCGCCAGGGAGACCGGGACCAGCGTTGCCTTCGCGTGGAACTTCATCGATTGCGCCTCGACAGGGTGGAGGGTGGCGGGCTCGGCGGCGTCGATCCGCCGCCCGGAGGCTCGTCGATCACGACGCCTTTCGCGGTCGAGCGGAGCACCGGCGGCCGCGCGCCGCCGTCCTCCGGCGCGAGCCGCACCACCTCGAGGTCAGGCCTGTCCGGCTCCTCCGGGGCCGCGGCGCGCGCCTCGGCCTCGCCCGGGCGCGCCGCGCCGCGCGGGGCGGCCCGCGAGCGCTCCAGCGAGCCCACCCGGTCCGAGAGCACCGCGTTGTCCGCGCGCACCCGGACGAGCTCCGCGCGCAGCTCGGAGAGCTGCTGTCCGACCGCGTCCCGCCCCCCGCCGCACCCGGCGGAGAGCGCGGCGAGCGTGAGCCCCATCGAGCAGATGCCCAGGCCAGTCCTCATGCAGCGCCCAGCCTACCCGTCGCCGCGCCGGCCGGCCAAACGCACGGCGATCTCGCGCGTTACAGAGCGCGCGCAGTTCTGCTAGGGTCGCGCCTCCCAGATGGAGCTGCGAGGGGTGAACGTGCGGAAACTCTTCTTGATTTTCCTGATCGCGACGGCGGGCGCAGCGTGCGGCGACGGCGACCCGGAGCCCGCGGCGACCGAATGCTTCGATTACAGCCAATTCGACGGAGCGACCCCCGAGGTGAGCTTCGCGACCGACGTCCTCCCGGTCTTCCAGCGGTCCTGCTCGTTCAGCTCGACCTGCCACGGCGCCGAGGCCGGCTCGGCCGGGTTCACGTACCTCGGCCCGGGGCTGAACGAGCAGGCCACGCCGGCCCAGATCGACGCGATCGTGGCCCAGAACGTCGGCGCCCCGTCGCGGGCGCTGTCCGGGATGCCGCGGATCGCGGCCGGCGACCCCGCGAACAGCTTCCTCATGCACAAGATGGACGACACCCTGAGCTGCGGGGACCTCGAGTGCGCCCCCGATCAACAGTGCGGGGAGCCGATGCCCTACACCGGCGACACCCTGGCCGCGGCGGAGCGCGACGCCGTCCGCCGGTGGATCCAGCAAGGGGCCAAGGTCAATTGATCGGCCGGCTCTCCGGCCACGTCGTTGAAGAGGGCGACGAGGGCACGGTGGTGCTCGACGTCGGCGGGGTCGGCTACGAGGTGACGGTCCCGCTCGGCGCCCTCGGGCGCGCGCGCGGCATCGCCGCGCCGGCCGGCTCGGACGCGATCACCCTGTTCGTCCACACCCACGTGCGCGAGGACGCGCTCCTCCTCTACGGCTTCGCGACGCGCGAGGACCGGGCGGCCTTCCGCATGCTCATCGGCATCTCCAGCATCGGCCCGAAGATCGCGGTGGCCATCCTCAGCGCGCTCGGCGCGGGGGAGCTCGCCGCGGTGATCGCCCGCCGGGAGACCGCGCGCCTCACCGCCATCCCCGGCGTCGGCAAGAAGACCGCCGAGCGGCTCGTGCTCGAGCTGAAGGACAAGCTCGTCCACCTCCCCTCGGTCCCGCTCTCCTCCGCGGGCTCGCCGCCCGCGGTCAGCGCCGCGAAGCAGGACCTCCTGCACAGCGCGCTCACCCGCATGGGCTACCGGCCGGCCGAGGCCGAGCGGGCCGTCGCCGCCCTCGGCGCGCGCGTCGACAGCGCCCCGCTCGGGGACCTCGTGCGCGACGCGCTCGCGATGCTGTCCAAGTGATGCGCCCGGGCGAGGCGAGCCGCCGGCCGCTCCGGGCCCTAAGCGCACAGAGGAGCGACAGACAGTCGACAGAAGGCGGCCGCGGCGAATATGCTCCCGCCGCCGTTCGCCTTGGGACCCCGTCGGTCGCTCGTTGTGAGGAGGCCTGGTGATCACCTGTCCGAAGTGCTCTAAGGAAAATCAGGACCATTACAAGTTCTGCCTCGGCTGCGGCGCCGAGCTGCCTCGCGACGTTTCGCCGAAAAAGTTCGCGCCGGGCACGCCGCCCCACGGCGTGCCGGCGGCTTCGCGGTCGAACAACAGCTACGGCGATGAGCCGACCGCCATCGGCACCGGCGCCCACAAGGGGGCCCCGGGCGCGCCCCCGCCGCCCGCGCTCGTCGACCCCGCGGCGTTCATGGCGCCGGTCCGGGGCGAGGACACCGGCACGAGCCGGAAGGCCGCCGCCGCAGCCGCCGCGCAGCCGTCGACGCCCGCGGCGTCGGCCGGCGCGGGGACGGTCGTCTGCCCGCAGTGCCAGGAGCCCAACCCGCCGTCGAACAAGTTCTGCGCGCTCTGCGGCTTCAAGCTCCTCAAGCCGACGGGCCTGTCCGTGCAGCCGCCCGCGCCGGTCGTGTCCACGTCGGGCGCCGCGAGCGTGGTGCTGACCGCGCTCCGGGCCGACGGCACCGAGGCCGGCACGTACACCCTGCCCGCGAACCCCACGACGATCGGGCGCGACGCCGGCGCGATCTTCGGCGGCGACAGCTACCTCTCCCCGCGCCACGCCACGTTCTCGATCAAGGGCGGGCGGCTGTTCGTCAAGGACGAGAGCTCGCTGAACGGCGTCTACCGCAGGCTGCGCAGGGACACGCCGGTGCAGCTCGACACCGGCGACGTCTTCCGCGTCGGCCAGGAGATCGTCCGCCTGGAGTCGCTCGCCCCCGCGCCCGCGACGCCCGACGGGGTCGAGCGGCTCGGCAGCCCCTCGAAGGGCTACGTCGCCCGGCTGGCGCTGATCATCGGCAGGGACGCGACCGGCAACGCGTTCCCCGTCCCCGACACCGGCCTGCACCTCGGGCGCGAGCGCGGCGACATCCTCTTCCCCGAGGACGGCTACGTCTCGGGGCTCCACTGCCAGATCTCGCTCCAGGGCGGCCGGCTGTTCCTCACGGACCTCGGCAGCTCGAACGGCACCTTCCTCCGCGTCCTCGGCGAGACCGAGATCACGGGGGGCGACATCCTGCTCATGGGTCAGCAGCTGTTCCGCGTGTCCGTGTGAGGCCGCGCGACCTGGGCCCCGACGAGGACGCGACCGTCCCGCTCGCACAACCCCGCGCCCCGTCGTACGCTGGGCGTCGCTGAGGCACTCGCCATGGAAATGGTCCGCACCATCCGCGTGGTCGCCGCCGTGATCGAACAGGACGGCCGCTACCTCATCACCCAGCGCCGCCCTACCGCCGTGCTGCCGATGCTCTGGGAGTTCCCGGGTGGACGCGTGGAAGAGTCCGAGACCGACGCGGCCGCGCTGAAGCGCGAGGTCCGGCACCGGCTCGGCGTCGAGATCGACGTGCGCCAGCTGATCTCGTTCGTGAGCCACCCGTACGAGCGCTACGTCGTCGACCTGTACCTCTACGAGTGCCACATCGAGAGCGGCGAGCTCGCGTCGCTGGCCGTGAACGCCTTCCGGTGGGTCACGAGCGCCGAGTTCGATCGCTACCCGTTCACGCCGGCCGACGAGGCCAGCATGAACAAGCTCCTCGGCATGGCCTGACGCCCCCGCGCCGGTCCGACCTCGGCCCGGCGCGCCCCCTTCACATGCGCGGCGAGCGCCGCAGCAGCGCGAGGAACAGCGGCCCGCCGAGGACCGCGGTCACCGCGCCGACGGGCGGCTCGGTGCCGAGCCACCGGAACAGGAGCCGCGCGACGAGGTCGCACGTCGTCAGCAGCACGGCGCCGGCGACGAGCGACAGCGGCAAGAGCCGCCGGTGATCCGCGCCGACCAGCCGGCGGACCGCGTGCGGGACGATGAGCCCGACGAAGCCGATGAGGCCGGTGCGGCTGACGATCGCGCCGACCACGCACGAGGACGCGAAGAAGATCCGGCGCTCGACGGCGCGCACGTCGACGCCCAGGGTCCCGGCCGACTCGTCGCCGAGCGAGAGGAGGTTCAGGCGCGCGGCGTCGGCCAGGAGCACCGCGCAGCCCGCGACGACGTAGGCGGCGACGCCGAGGAGGGCCGAGGTCGTGGGCAGCTCGATGAAGCCGATGAGCCACCGGAGCAGCTGCTGGGAGCGCGAGGGGGAGACGACCGTCTTGAGGAAGGAGATGAGGCCGGCGGCGATCGAGTTCACGATCACGCCGGCGAGGAGCATCGAGGCGCCGGAGGTGCCCTGAGCCGCGCCGCGCGCGATGGCGTAGACGAGCACCGTCGCGACAAGGCCGCCGACGAGCGCCGCCGCGGGCAGGAGCGTGGCGCCGAGGACGGTCGCCGAGCCGACGCCGAGCGCGATCGCGACCGAGGCGCCGAGCGCGGAGCCGCCGGAGACGCCGAGCACGTACGGCTCGGCGAGCGGGTTCTGGAGCAGCGCCTGGAACGCGGCGCCCACGGCCGCGAGGCCGGCGCCGGAGATGGCCGCGAGGAGCACGCGCGGCAGGCGCACATCGAGGAGGAGCGTCCGGTCGAGGCCCGGGCCCGCGAGGGCGCGCTCGACCGAGACGGGCTCGGCGCCGAGGAGGACCGCGAGGAGCAGCGCGCCGACGAGCACCACGGGCGCCGCGACGACGGCGAGCGAGCTCCGGGGCGCGCGGCCGGACGCGGGCGCCGCGGCGGGGGCGCGCGCGGGAGCGCGGCCGGACGCGGGCGCCGTCAATCCTGGCCGCCTCCGCGCGCCGCGGGCGGCTGCGTGGCGGGGCCGCTGTTGCGCTCGGCGTTCCGCTCGTAGATGAGGCGCAGCCCGGTGAGCGTCAGGTCGTCGTCGACCTCCTCGATCGTCTCGGTCTGCGGCGCGATGAGCCGCGCGAGGCCGCCCGTCGCGATGACCCGGCACGGGTAGCCGAGCTCCCGCCGGAGTCGGGTCACGAGCCCGTCGACGAGCCCGGCGTAGCCGTACACGATGCCCGACTGCATCGAGTGAACGGGGTTGCGGCCGACGACCCGGGGCGGGAGGGCGATCTCCACGCGGGACAGCCGCGCGGCGCGCGAGAAGAGCGCCTCGGCGCTGATCTGGATGCCCGGCGCGATGACGCCGCCCAGGTACTCGCCCTTCGGGGTCACGCAGTCGAACGTCGTCGCCGTGCCGAAGTCGACGACGATGACGCCGGAGGCGGCGTGATCGCCCCGGCCGGGATCGGCCGCGGGCTCGCGCGCCGGCGCGGAGCGGGGCGCGGGCTCCGGCAACCGCTTGATCCACTCGTGCGCCGCGACCGCGTTGACGATCCGGTCGGCGCCGACCTCGCGCGGGTTCTCGTAGAGGATGGCCATGCCGGTCTTGATGCCCGGGCCCACGACGAGCGGCTCGATCCCGAACGCCCGCTCGACGAGCCCCACCATCGTGTCGGTCAGCGTCGGCACGACGCTGGCGATGATCGCGCTGTCGATGCGGGCGAGATCGACGCGGCGGAGGTCGAGCATCTGCCGGACGAGCACGGCGTACTCGTCCGCGGTGCGCGAGCGCGCGCTCTCGCACCGGAGGTGGTGCTGCAGCACCACGCCCTCCAGCACCCCGAAGCTGATGTTGGTGTTCCCGACGTCGATGGTGAGCAGCATGCTGGGCTGGACTTTAGCGCCGCGCGCCCTGGATTCCGGCAGGATTTCGGACGCGCGCGGGCCGGCGCCTGCGCGGGCCGGCCCGC
>JAICEP010000088.1 GCA_025924095.1 Sorangium sp. | reverse complement strand
CGCCGGAGAGGGCCTCGCCGGCCTCCGGCGGACCGCCGCCGAGCGCGCGGGCCACGGCCTGGATCACCTCGGGCCCGTCGATCTCGCCGCACACGAGCTCGACGTTCTCGAGGCTGCGCCGCCGCAGGCGCTCGCCCGCGAGCTGCAGCTGGGCGCTCGCGCGATCGAGCCCGACGACGCGGTCGAAGACGGGGGACAGCACCTCGAGCAGCGCCCCATCGCCGGTGCCCGCGTCGACCGCCAGCCGGCGGTGGGGCAGGAGCGGCGCGAGCGCGGCGAGGTAGGCGGCGAGCTCGGACGGCGGCCCCGGGCGCAACGGGCGCCCGCCGCGCGCGAAGAACTCGCGCGTCTCGGCGTCACGCGCCGCGAGCACCTCCTCGATGCGCGCGAGCGTCCCGTCGGCCGCGCACGCGCGCTGCCCCGCGCGCACGGCGTCGTCGACCACGGGGTCGCTCGTGGCGCGCGGGTCGAGGCGGAGCAGCGTCCACGTGCCCTGACGGCGTGCCAGCAGGATCCCCGCCTCGCGCAGCGCGGCCGCGTGGCGCGAGATTTTCGGCTGGCCCTCACGGAGCAGCTCGGCCAGCTCGCCGACCGCCAGCTCCTCCGCTGCGGCCAGGCCGAGGAGCCGCACCCGCACCGGATCCGAAAGGAGCCGGTACAGCTCGCACCGCGCGACCGCCCCCATCGGCTCGGCCGGGACCTCCGTGACCGTCATCACGGTTCACATATATGCATCGATGCGCATGAATGCAAATTGAAAGTTCACGCGCAGGAGCGCACCGGCGGTGACGCGGACGTCCGCCAGTCAGCCGCGGACGGGCTCAGCCGAACGAGCGGACGGGATCCGTTGAAGTTGCGGACGGGCTCAGCCGAACGAGCGGACGGCCTTGTCGAGCTTCGCCTCTTCCGAGGAGCGGAGCAGGCCCACGGCCACCACGGTGAGGCGCTCTGGCCGGAACAGCGCGCGCGCGGCGTTGCGCACGTCCTCGGCCGTGACGCGGGCGAGCTCCTCGTGCCGCGCCTCCGGGGTGCGGGTGATGTCGGCGAGCGCGGCGAGCCCGTGGAAGCCGGCGGTCGCCTCGGCGTCGTCGAGCATCGCCTCCACCGACCACAGGTGGCGGTCGCGCGCCTTGGCGAGCTCGTCCTCGCGCGGGCCGACCTCGGAGAGCTCGCGGAGCAGCGAGAAGATCTCCCGGACCACCACGGTCGCGCGGTCGTGCTGCACGCCCGCGGCGATGTCGACGACCCCGTCGTCCTCGTAGGCCTCGAACATCCCCGACACGTCGTAGCAGAGGCCCAGCCGGTCGCAGATCCGCTCGTACAGCCGCGTCGACATGCCGTCGTCGAGGACGCGGAGCAGCATCTCCACGGCGGGCTCGCGCGGATCGCGCTCGCTCACGCCACGGAACGCGACCCGCAGCTCGGTCTGGCTCGACTGGTTCTCGATGAAGCGGAACCGCGGCTTCTTCTGTCCGTTCGGCGGCGGCGCGGCGGGCACCTGCTCGCCGCGCGGCATGGCGCCAAAGTGCCGCTCGACGGCCCGCGCGCACGCGTCTGGATCGAGCCGCCCGGCGAGGCAGAGCACCGCGTTCGCCGTCGTGTAGTGCCGGGCGTGGTGGGCGCGCAGCATCGGCTCGTCGAAGCGATCGAGCGCGTCGATGCCGCCGGTGATGGTGAAGCCGAGCGGGTGCCGCTCGTACATGAGGGCGCGCGCGTTGTTGTCCGGGTCGATGTCGCGCCCCTCGTCGTCGAGGTCCTCGAGGATCTCCTCGCGCACGATGCCGCGCTCGACCTCGATCGAGGTGAAGCGGGGCGACGTGGCGACCTCGCCGAGCAGGGCGATCACCGGCTCCAGGTTCGCCGGCGGCACGGAGATGCTCATCACGCCGTGGTCGACGTGGGTCGCCGCGTAGAGCGTCCCGCCGAGCCGCTCGAACGCGAGCGCCTGCGCGTGCGCCGACGGCAGCGTCGGCGTCCCCCGGAACACCATGTGCTCCAGGAAATGGGAGATCCCGTTGTTCTGCGGGTTCTCGAACCGCGAGCCGACGCGCAGGTAGAGCGAGGCGACCGCCCGGTGGACATGCGGCTGCGGGACGAGGACGACCTTGAGGCCGTTCGAGAGGAGGACGTCGCGAGCGTCACGCGGCGGGAGCGACGTCATTCCCCCTCGTCCCCGAGCGGGAGCTCCGACTCGCCGGAGCCGTCCTCGGCCGGCCTGGACTCCTTGAGGAGGCTCTGGTCGTACTTCACCTCGCTGCCGATCGTCGACTTCAGCCGGCGCATGTACCCGATGAGCGCGTCGTTCTGCTTCGCGGCGCGCATCGCGGCGGTGTAGAACTCGCGGTCCTTGTCCCATTGCTCCTGGCTCGCGGACGTCTTCTCCTTGAGCTGGATCACGGCGTAACCGTTCTCCAGCGCCACGATGTCCTTGGGCAGATCGCCCGGCTTGTCGAGCTGGAAGGCGATGCGCGCGGCCTCGGTGCTGTCCCTCGCGTCCGTGATCGGGGAGCCCGACACGTTGAACGGCAGGCTCGCCTCGACGGTGGGCCGGTTCGGGTGGTTCGCCGTCGTGTAGGGCGGCCGCGCCGCGCCAGGCTCGGCCTGGCCGCTGTCCTTCGCCCCCTCGTCCTTGTTCCCGTCCTGCTTCGCGGCGGCGGGCTGCGCCCCCGCGGCGGCGCCGGCCTTGTCCTTCGCGGGCGCGAGCTGGGCCAGGTAGGCGGCGAGCGCGTCCTCCAGCGACTTGCCGCCCGCGGCGGCGGCGAGCACCTGCTTCGCGGCCTCGGCCGCGAGCCGCTCCGACTCGTGGGCGATGTACAGGTCGCGCGCCGTCTCCAGCCGGCCGATCCTCTCGGCGTCGGCGTCCTTCGCGATCTGCTCGAGCTTGATCACGTGGAAGCCGTCCTCGGTCTCGATGAGGTCCGACACCTCGCCCGCCTTCATCTCGAAGAGCTTGTCCTCGACAGGCTTGCTGAGCCGGCCCTTGGTCACGCAGCCGAGATCGCCGCCGCGCGCCGCGCTCGGATCGTCGCTCGCGCTGCGCGCCACGTCGGCGAAGCTCTCGCCCTTCTTGAGGCGCTGGACCGCCGCCTCGATCCGGGCCTTCGCGGCCGCCTTGCCCGCCTCCGGCCCCTGCTCGGCCTCCGCGGCCTGCACCTCGACCATGAGGTCCCGGGCGACCCGGCACTCGGGCAGATAGTGCGCCTTGCGCCCCTCCCAGGTCTTGTCGAGCTCTTCCTTGTTGGCGTCCGCCCAGGCCTGGATCGCCTTCTCCGAGGTGTCGACGATGAGGTCGCTGTAGAAGCGCCGATCGAAGCGCACGTAGCTGAGCGTCCGGGTCGACTTCTCGCGCGAGAGCTGCTCGAACGCCTCGCTGTCACCGACCCGGACCCGCGCGCGGATGAGGTCGCGCATCCGCGCGGCGACGAGCTCCTTCCGCTGAGTTTCGCGGAAATCCGTCGGGCTCATCTTCGTGATGTTCCGGATTTGCTTCTCGTACTGCTTGCTGTCGAACTTCTTTGTCTGGCGGTTGCGGACGTCCAGGTAGCGAATGAGGTCTTCCCGGAGGTTCAGGGCGTAACCGACCTGGCGGATCTTGTCCGCCGGCAGCGAGACACGCACCCTGCCGGCCACGAGCTCGGCCGTGAGCTCGTCGTCCGAGACGCTGATCCCGAGGCGCTCCGCGTCCTCGTTGAGCAGCCACCGCTCGTAGAGCCCCTCCGCTGTGAGCCGCCGGTACCCCATCGCCCGGAGGCGGTTTTCGTCGACGGCGCGCATCGCGAGCAGGTTCCTCGAGGCGTTGAAGTCGACCGAGGAGATGCAGCTGCCTCGGACCTCGACGACGCAGCTGCTCGCGGTCGACTGCACGGGGCCCGTGCTCGGGCGAAACTGGACGATGAAGACGACGGCGATCGCGATGACGATGGCAGCGCCGAAGATTTGGCTCAATCTGTTCACGAAGGGCTTGCTCCCGGGGCGTGCGCCGCTCGCTCCTCGAGCGGCCTCCCGCCTTGGCCAGGCGCGGCATAGCACGGCGTCGACGGCGTGTCTTTACGGCGGTCGAGAGCGGGGCTAGGGGCACAGGCCATGGCAAGCTCGAAGTCACACCTCCCTGATTGCGGCCTCTACCTGACGACAAAGCCGCTCCCCGGAAACGAGGACAAGGTGCCTGCCGGCATCCTCGTCTCCTTCCACAACCACTCGGACAACGGTCTGCCGACGGTCACGACGCCTGATCACAACGTGCACAACCGCTGGCACTTCCACGGCCCCGCCGTCGCGTTCCGGGGGACGACGTGGGCGGACTCGCTGCAGCGTCTCCCCGCCGAGGGGTTCTACACGCTGCGCAAGGAGCTCTCGTTCGACGGCGGCAACTGGCCGAAGGGCACGCTCGTGCAGCTCGGTTACACGCAGGCGGGCATGCCTATCCTGTTCATCGGCCGCGTGCGCTCGCGGCTCCAGGAGAACGACCTCTTCTTCTCCGACAAGGGCGTGGGCATCAAACGCGACCAGCTGTCCCTGCTCGAGCCCGTCTCCGTCTTCGAGGAGCCGAACGACGGCTCCGGCCACAAGCCCGACCATGCCGAAGCCCACTGAGCGGTCCCACGCTCCCGTCCCTGCTGGATATCAGCCATAGCCAACATTTCTGTCCTCGGGCACGGTCTGTGCTTGTAATTTTCTTCTGTGATTCGACGCAGAACCCTCACTCCCCCGTCGCTCCAGATTCCCCCTGAGCTCCTGGCCAACCGTCGCAGGAGCCCGCGACGCGAGCTGAGCGAGCGGGTCCGCCTCGAAGCCGCCGACCGCGCCGTCTCCGGCTGGACGCTCAACATGAGCGTCGGCGGGCTCCGGGTGGTGATAGAAAATTCACTCGACCCCGGCACGGAGCTAACGGTCTGGCTCGACGGTAGATCCCCGCGCCCGGGGCGGATCATGTGGGTGCAGGATGAGCCGGACGGGTCCATCGTGGGGGTCTGCTTCCTGGATGCCCCCGAGGGGGCAGAGATCCCGGGTCGCCTGGACGACGGGGCGTCGAGATCGTCACGCTCGAGCTCGTGAGCGGGTACAAACGCGCCGGCCCGCCAAAGCGCCACACCCCCCTGTCAGCGCTGTCAGCTTGACGAGGCACCCGTAATTTTGCGATGGATGGTCCTGCTCGCAGCTGGGGGTAGCCGGAAACCAGCGGAAGATGCCGACACCCGCGGAGATAAAGAAGGCCCTGCTCCAAGCCGGATTCGAGGTTTATCGCACCCGGGGCGACGCCGTTCAGGTCGCCGAGCGGGTGCGGGAGAACCTCCTCATGGACTCGGGCATCGTCGTGGGCGCCGAGCCGCTGCGGGTCGGGTTCGTCGTGCGCGCCCAGCGCAACGACTTCCCGGGCGCGACGGACGAGCAGCTCTTCGAGCGGGCGCGGCGGATGGCCGAGCCCGCCGTGGCGCGCGGCTACACCGAGGGCGAGGCCGCGCTCCGGCACGTCCGCGACCCCGGTGACGCCGAGCGGACGCTGGACACCTGGTGCGAGATCCAGTTCGAGAAGCCGGTCGCGTCGCTCGAGGTCGCCCTCAGCGAGGTGGGGTTCGCCCTCTCGCTGGAGAAGACTGCCCTGCCGCGGTAAGCGGTCAACGATGCCCTTCGACCGAGCCGCGAGCCTGCTCGGGCCCTCCGGCCCGTTCGCGCGCGGGCTGCCGGGCTACGAGGACCGCGAGGGGCAGATCGCGATGGCGAGCGCCGTGGAGCGGGCGATCGCGGAGGACCGCATCCTCCTCTGCGAGGCGGGCACCGGGACCGGCAAGACGCTCGCGTACCTCGTCCCCGCCATCCTGAGCGGCCGCAAGGTCGTCGTCTCGACCGCGACCAAGGCGCTCGAGGACCAGATCTACACGAAGGATCTGCCGCTCGTGGCCGAGCACCTCCGGCTGGATCCGCGCGCGGCGCTGGTGAAGGGGCTCGGCAACTACCTCTGCCTGCGCCGCTTCAACGAGCTCCGCCAGAGCCCCGGCGCGGGCGCCGGGACCGCGGGGCGCTCGCTGCCGCTCATCGAGGCGTGGGCGCAGGAGACCGAGATGGGCGACGTCGCCGAGCTCGCCTACCTCGCCGAGGGGGATCCGGTCTGGCGGGAGGTGGCGTCGTCTAGCGAGACGCGGCTGGGCGCGTCGTGCGACTACTTCGACGAGTGCTTCGTCACGCGGATGAAGCGCGACAGCGAGGCGGCGCGCCTCCTCATCGTCAATCATCACCTGTTCTTCGCGGACCTGGCCCTGAAGATCGCCGGGGCGCGCCGCGGCTTCGCCGGCGCGGGCGCGCTCCCGCCGTACGATGCGGTCATCTTCGACGAGGCGCACCAGCTCGAGGACATCGCGACGAGCTTCTTCGGCGTCCGCGTCTCGCGCGCGCGGGTCGACTCGATGCTGCGCGACGCGGACCGCGCGTTCATCACGTCGGGCCTCGCCGACCGCATCCTCGGGCGGGGCGAGGGGACGGCGATCACGGCCATCGTGCGCGAGTCCGCGGACGCGCTCTTCGATCGGCTCGCCGCGCTCGGCGGCGCCGCGGGCAGCGGGGATCGCGGCGACTCCCGGGTCCCGCTCGCCAGGGACGCGTGGTCCGGCGAGCTGCTCGGGGCCTATCATCGGCTCGACAACCACCTCGAGGCGCTCGCGGGGTACGCGAGCGCGAACGCGAGCAGCGAGGCGGTGCAGCTCGTCGGCAACCGCGCCGCCCAGCTGCGGGACGACGCCGCGCGGATCGTCGACCCCGCGACGAACCAGGTCACGTGGGTCGAGGTGCGTGGCCGCGCCGTCTCGTTCGGCGCGTCGCCGGTCGATCTCGGGCACATGCTGCGCGAGCACGTCTTCGCGCGGATCGGCGCCGTGGTGCTGACGAGCGCCACGCTGACCACGGGCGGCTCCGCCGGGTCGGGGTTCCGCTTCCTCCGCTCGCGGATGGGGCTCGACGCGGACGTGCCGGTGCCGGTCGACGAGCTCACGGTTCCATCGCCCTTCGACTACCCGAACGCGGCGCTGCTCTACACGCCGCGCGACCTGCCCGAGGCGACCGACGCGGCGTTCGTCGAGCGCGGGGCCGATCGCATCGCCGAGCTCATCGGCATCACGGGCGGCGGCGCGTTCGTCCTCTGCACCTCGGTCCGCGCGATGAACGCGCTGGCCGCCGCCCTCCGCGTCCGGCTCGCGCGCGCCGCGGCCGAGGCCCGGGCGGGTGGCGGCGCTCCGCGGCAGCAGGCGCCGCTGCTCGTGCAGGGGGACGCGCCGAAGGGCGCGTTGCTCCGCCGCTTCCGCGCCGAGCGGCACGCCGTGCTGGTCGCGACGATGAGCTTCTGGGAGGGCGTGGACGTCCCCGGCGAGGCGCTGCGCCTCGTGATCATCGAGAAGCTCCCGTTCGCGGTGCCCACGGATCCTGTCGTCGCGGCCCGGTGCGCGGCGATCGAGCAGGGCGGCGGCAACCCGTTCATCGCCTACAGCGTTCCGCAGGCCGCGATCACCTTGAAGCAGGGCTTCGGCCGGCTGATCCGCGCGCGCACCGATCGGGGCATCGTCGCGATCCTGGACCGCAGGGTCCGCACGCGCGGCTACGGCCGCGTGCTGCTCGACAGCTTGCCCGACGCGCGCCGGACCGAGCGAATCGAGGACGTGCGCGCGTTCTGGGCCGCCGCAACGGCCGGCGCGGGAGCGGAGGGCGAGGAGCGTCGGCCGGGAGAGGCGCCCTGAGGCGAGGCGCAGGGCGAGCGTCGCGGTGAGGCGGTCGCGGGGCGGGGCGAGCGACCGCTTCGTCGATCGTCAGGGGTACGACGGCTTCCCGTAGATGCACCAGGCGCCGCCCTTCTTCCCGTAAGAGCGGCGTCTCCAGCCCGAACACTGAGGAGATGTACGCGTCGTCGATCGTGAAGCTCGCGACGCGCAGCGCCGCCACGAGCGTGATCAGCATCGGCACGGCCAGCCCGAGCGTGAGCTGCAGCCAGACGGGGAGCGGAGCTCCGGCGAGCCACGTCCGCAGGTCGCGCGCCGGCGACGTGTGGCGCTCCTCTTACGTCGGTTACGTCGGCTCCTCGTCTTCCCTCGACTCGTCGCCTCCGGCCTCTTCGCTCATGTCCACAGCGCTCTTCGGCTCGTCGCTCATCGGGCGCCGACCCTACCGCGATTGTCACAGGCGCAACGTCGGGCTGCGTAAATCAGGACAGGATGGTGCGCGAACACCCCGACGCAGTGCGAACGAAATTGCGCACTCTGGGCGTCGGACTACGCTGTCGAGGCAGCCAGGCGATGGCTTCCCGCTGGGAAGGAAGGAGTCGAGTGATGAGCGAGCTCGTTGCGCATCTGCCCGTGATCTGTCTCGTCATTGCCCTCGCGGCGCTCACCGCCGCCGCCGTGAGCCTCGCCCGCCGGGCTTCGGCCCCCGGGGCGCGCTCCCGTGCGCTCTCCGTGAGGGAGCGGGCCATCGTGGCTGCCTGCGCCGACGCGCTCTTTCCCGCCGGCGGCCCGATCCCGGTCTCCGGGACCGAGGCGGGGCTCGTCGAGTACATGGAGCACTACGTCGCCCGCACGCCGCGGCCTCTGCGGCCGTACATGCGGCTGCTCTTCCACTTCGTCGAGCTCTCGCCCTGGGTCTTCGGGCCGCGCCGCGCCCGCTTCACGCGCCTCCCGCAGGCCGATCGCATCGCGGTGCTCGCGTCGATGTCGCAGAGCTGCATCTACCTCCGGCGGGTCACGTTTCTCTCGCTCCGGACGATGCTCTCGATGGGCTACCTCGCGAACGAGAAGGTCGCCCGCGCGATCGGCGTCGCCTGCTGCGCCACGCCCTTCGAGCGCCGCGCCGCCGCGCGCGCGTCGGGAGAGCCGGTCGCCGTGAAGCCCCCGTCGCTCGCGCCGGGGGTGACGGCATGAAGCTACCCGACCCTCAAGAGCCGCCGCGCTCCGCGCACCCCGATCGCGGTGACAACCGCCTGCTCTCCGGGGCCACGCTCCGATCGAGGGCCGAGGTGGAGCCGCTCCCGCCCGTCGAGCCGCGCTCCCAGGTGAAGGTGTTCGCCGACTACGACGGCGAGGTGCAGGCCTCGTGCGAGGTGCTCGTCGTCGGGTCGGGGCCGGGCGGGGCGGTCGTCGCCAAGGAGCTCGCCGAGGCGGGGCGCGACGTGATCCTCGTGGAGGAAGGCCCGCCGTTCGGGGTGGAGGATTTCCGGCAGGAGGCGGGCGAGTCGCTGGCGCGCACGCTGCGCGAGGGCGGGATGCGAGCCGCCCGGGGGCGCATGCTCATCCCGACCATGCAGGCGATCGCGCTCGGCGGCGGCTCGGTCGTCAACTCGGCGATCTGCGCGCGCTCGCCCGCCTGGGTGTTCGACAAGTGGGCGGAGCGAGCGGGGACGGCGGCGATCACGCTCGACGCGCTGCTGCCCCACTACCAGCGCGTCGAGCGCCTGCTCGGCGTCTCGCCCACGCCGGTGGAGGTGCAGGGCGAGCGCAACCTGCGCTTCAAGCGCGGCTGCGACGCGCTGGGGCTGTCGAGCGAGCCGACCCACCGCAACGTGCGCGGCTGCCGCGGCTCGGGCGAGTGCTTCACCGGGTGCCGCAACCGCGCGAAGATGTCGACCGATATCTCGTACGTCCCGGCCGCGATTCGGGCAGGCGCGCGCGTATTCACCAGCGTCCGCGCCGAGCACCTGCTCGTCTCCGGCAGGCGGGCCGCCGGGATGCGCGGTCGCACCATCGAGCCCTTCACGTGGCGCGAGGGCGCGCCCGTCGAGATCCGGGCGAAGCTCGTCGTACTCGCCGCGGGCTGCATGGCCACGCCGCTGATCCTGCTCCGCAGCGGCGCCGCCAACTCGAGCGGCCACGTGGGCAACGAGCTGCAGCTCCACCCGGGGCTCGCCATCATGGCGGTGTTCCCGGATCCCACCGATCCATGGGAGGGCGCGACCCAGGGCTATCATTCGCTCCACTTCCTCGAGCAGGGCATCAAGCTCGAGGTCCTCTGGTCGCCCCCCGCCGTGCTTGCCGCGCGGTTCCCCGGCTTCGGGCACGACTACCAGCGTCACCTCCGGACCTACAACCGGATGGCGCCGTTCGACGTGATCATCGCGGCCGAGCAGTCGCGCGGGACGGTCCGCCCGAAGCGCGGCTGCTGGGATCCCGATGTGCGGTTCGACTACGCACCGCGCGACGTCGAGAAGATCCAGCGCGGTCTGGGCATCCTGTCCGACATCTGCTGGGCGGCAGGGGCCGCGTCGATCCTGCCCGGGCTGCACGGCGTCCCCGACGAGCTGACTTCGCCGGAGGAAGCCGAGATCTTGAAGAGCAAGCGGCTCGACGGGCGCGACACGATCACCGCGGCGAACCACGCCTTCGGCACGGCGCGGATGTCGCGGCGGCCGCGGGACGGGGTCGTCGACGAGGAGGGGCGCTGCCACGATCTCGACAACGTTTACGTCGCCGACACGAGCATCTTTCCTGGAAGTCCTGCCGTGAACCCGATGCTTACGTGCATGGCGCTGGCAGATCGCATCGCATGCGGCATCATCGAGCGCTGGTGATGCGCGCGGCGGCGTGTCACCACAGGAGTCAGCGATCCGGGGGCGTCGCGCGCGTTGCGCAGGTGCGCAGGAACGACATGTCACGGACGGCATGTGAGGGGGGCCTTGCACCCGAGAAGGAGGCAACTCCCGAGTTGATGAGAGGCCCGCGCGAGCTACAAGTTTAACGGCACGTTTCATAACGCACGGGGCCGAGCCGTCCGTCCGCCGAGCTGGGAGGGAAGCTTTGGGACCGAACGCAGTTTCTGCTGCAATTCCGCGCGGGCAGGCGCGCGCGCCGCACCGGAGCCACAGCCACCACGGCCGGGTGCTCCTCGTCGAGGATGAGCCTGACCAGGCAGCCATCCTCGAGGCGGTGCTGCGCCACGAAGGGCTCGACGTGGTCGTCGCGTCGAGCGGCGAGCAGGCGCTCGAGATCCATCAGCGGACGCCGGCTGACGTGCTCGTCACGGATCTCAACCTGCCCGGGATGACGGGCGTCGATCTCATGCGCCGGCTCTCGCCGAGCGAGCTCGATGGCCCCGAGCCGAAGGCGCCGCCGCCCCACGTGGTCATGGTCACCGGCGCGGCGTCGATCACGAGCGCCGTCGACGCGCTCAAGCTGGGAGCGGCCGACTACCTCCAGAAGCCGCTCGATCCCGCGCGCCTCGTGCTGCTCGTGCGCGAGCTGCTCTCGTCGCCGCCGACCGAGTTCGACGACGACGATCCCCTCCACGGGCAGCTCGTGTTCGAGGGGATGATCGGCGGCTCGACCCGGATGCGGGAGGTCTTCACCCGCATCGATCGCGTCGCCGCGACGATGGCGCCCGTGCTGATCGTCGGCGAGAGCGGCACGGGCCAAGAGCTCGTCGCGCGCGCCATTCACAACCGGAGCCGCCGTCGCGCCGGCCCGTTCGTGCCGGTGCACACCGGGGCGATCCCGCGCGAGCTCATCGGCAGCGAGCTCTTCGGTCACGAGAAGGGGTCGTTTACCGGCGCGTTCGCGGCCGCGGAGGGCAAGTTCGAGGCGGCGGCCGGCGGCACCGTCTTCCTCGACGAGGTGGGCACGATGGACGCTGCCGTGCAGGTCAGCCTCCTCCGCGTGCTCGAGACGTACCGGTTCACCCGCGTCGGCGGCCGCAAGGAGATCGAGGCCGACGTGCGCGTCGTCGCCGCGACGAACAAGGATCTGCTCGACCTCGTCGACGACTGCGTCTTCCGCGAGGACCTCTACTACCGGCTCAACGTGTTCACGGTGACGCTCCCGCCGCTGCGCGAGCGCCGGGACGACATCCTGCCGATCGCCGAGCGCTTCCTGATCAAGTTCGCCAAGCGCTACGGCACCCCGGCCCGCCGCCTCTCGGACGCCGCCGTCGAGCGGCTGACGGAGCACGACTGGCCGGGCAACGTCCGCGAGCTGCGCAACGTCATCGAGCAGACCGCGCTCTTCGCCTCGACCGAGCTGGTCTCGGCGAACGACGTCCAGCTCGGCCAGGGCCGGATCGAGCGGCGGTCTGCCCGGCGTTCTTACGACAGCATCTCGACGGGGAGGGCTGCGGCGCCGGTCGTCCATCCCGAGCCGGCCGAGCCGCTGTCGGTGCCGATCGTCCACGTGTCCGACATGGCGGTCCCCTCCGAGCCGGCGCCGTCGCACGTCGTCACCGCGCCGCCTGCGCCGCCCTCCACGGGCCCTGCCTCGCTCCCGCGGAGGCCCCAGGGGGAGGTGGCAGGCGTGCACGAGGCCGAGCCGCCGCGGGACGCCGGTGAGGCAGCGGAGCACCCGCTCGTGCTGCGCCTCCCGGTCGGCACGCGCCTGGCCGACGCGGAGCGCAAGCTCATCCTTCTGACCCTCGAGGCTGTGCGCGGCAACAAGCAGCGCGCGGCCCGCGTGCTCGGGATCAGCCGCCGCGGCCTGTACTCGAAGCTGCAGGCGTACGGGGAGCACGTGGGTAGCCACGAGGCCCCGGGGCCGAGCGAGAGCGTCGAGCCGCAGGACCCGGTCGACGATGTGCCGGTCGTGGTCGACGAGCCCAGCCTCGAAGAGCTCGGCTCCGTGCGCGGCGACGCCTGAACGGGGATCTCTCGCCGCGCCGTCCTGCCGTACGGCAGCACTCCAGCCCTGTCGGACCCCGGCACCGCTGAGTGTGAGCCGCATCCCCACCGAGCACCGGCGTCTGAGGCGCTCCGCAAGGCGGCTGGTCCCACTCCAGGAGCCGGCCTGCGGGCTCCTACGATGCGTCCCGACAACGGTTACGTCGGCGGTCCGTCCCTTTGTGCTTTACGAAGGGACGACGACCTCGGCTATCGTAAAGCGGAGCTGCGAGATCAGACGCGCGACTGGCACGTCAGAGAGCGGGCCACCGGCGCGGCATCAAGGTAAACTCTACGCGACGCCTCGCCGGCACCACACCCCTGCGGGCCAGCCCCCAATGAAGATCACCTGCCAGTCCTGTCAGTCGAAATACACCGTCTCGGACGAGAAGGTCCAAGGCAGAACCGTCAAGATCAAGTGCCGCAAATGCGGCGCCACGATCCTCGTGAACAGCTCGGGCGTGACGACCAACGGCGGGGTCGCCGATCCGGTCTCCGGCACGAGCGTTCCGGCCGACGGGACCACGTACCTGGTCAACGTGGCGGATGGCGATCAACGCTCGATGACGGTGGCCGAGATCGTCGCCAGCTATCAGGCGGGGGCGATCAACGCCGAGACGTACATCTGGGCGGACGGCATGGCCGACTGGCAGCCGCTCGGCCAGGTCGACACGATCGTCGCGGCGCTGCACGCTGGCAGCGCCCCGGCCTCCGTGGCCGCGCAGGACTCGGCGCCCGTGCCGTCGCAGTCCGTGCCCAGCGCCGCCGCGCCGGTCGGTCCGACGTCTCCGGGGGTCGAGGCGGTCGCGGCGGCCGCTCCTCGCGCGGCGGCGGTGCGCCGCGATCCGGCGCGCCCGACGCAGGACCTCTTCGGCGCGAGCCCGGGGCCCGAGGCGCACCGGCCCAGCTCCGACGACGTGGCCACGAGCGCTCCGCTCTTCAAGAGCGGCGCTGCTCCTGGCCAGCGCGACGAGAACTCGATGCTGTTCTCGCTGAGCGCCCTCACGGCGAAGGCCGCCCCTGCTCCGGCACGGTCGGCCGTCAGCGCCTCGGAGGACTCCGGCCTCATCGACCTGAAGGCCCTCGCCTCGGGGGCCGGCGTCCGAGCGCCGTCGCCGGTCGCGAGCATCGTCGCCAGCGACGGCGGCCTGTTCCAGCTCAGCGCGCCCATCGTGACCACGGCGCGGGCGCCGTCCGTCGCGCCGCCGACCGTCGATGCCCCTGCCAAGAACCGGGCGCCGATCATCATCGGCGCGGGCATCGCGATCGCGGGCATCGCGATCGCAGGCGTCTTCCTCCTGATGAAGGGCGGCGGCGAAACGCCGGCGCCCACCGCTGCCGAGACCACGCCGCCCGTGGCGGCGGCCCCGGCGACGACGGCGCCCCCCGAGCCCGAGCCGCCGGCGCCCACCGCGACGGCGACCGCGAGCGCCACGGCGGAGCCGGTCGCGACCGCGGCGCCGACCGCCGCCCCGGCGGCAGCGGGCGCGCGCGCGGGATCGAGGCCGCGTCCGGCCAGCGGCAGCGCCGCGGGCAAGGCGCAGCAGTCCGGCGCGGCCACTCCCACGCCCGCCGCCCCGGCCCCGAAGCGCGGCGGGTGCGGGTGCGCGGTGGGCGATCTGATGTGCGCGATGCAGTGCTCCGCCAAGGGCAAGTGAACGCGCGGGGGCTGTCGGCGGCCCCCCGCTGTGAACCGGAGCGCCTCGCCGGTTGAGCTGCGCTCCTGCGGCTGGCGACTCGCCAGCGCTGGCCGCGCGAGACGCGATCGCCGCGAGCCGACGGACGAGACCACGCACGAGCTGAGCCGTGGCTGTCTCCGTCGAGCGGACGGCAGCAAGAACGGTGCGGCGCCCCGGGGGGCGCGCTAGCATCGTCCGTCATGACCGAGCCCGACGGGCGGCTGCACGCGTCGATTCCTCGGTGGACGCCCGGCGCTGCGCCGCTCGTCGCGATGACGCTGCTCCTCGGCGTGAGCGCTGCAGGGTGCGGCGGACGGGCGGCGGTCGCGTCGGCCGGGGGGCAAGCATCGAGCGATCACGGCGGCGCTGCGCAGGCGTCGCTCTCGGCGCCGGGCGGCCGAGCCGCGCGGGGGGCCCTCGTGACGATGGTCACGCCGTCGCTGCTGCTCCCGGATCTCGTCGGAGAGCGCGGCGTGGTGGCCAGCGAGGCGGGGGCCAAGCGGGTGCTCATCGATCGCATGCGGGTCATCGCGCACGACGATGGATCGATCGAGCGCGCCGCTGACCTGTTGCCGTCGGGTCAGGTCACCGCGCTCAAGCTCCCGACGCGGCTCGGCGGCGGTTACCTGTTCTACGCGTCGAACCGCGGGAGCGCGCAGCTCTGGCGCGCTCAGGCGTGGCTCGCCCCGCTCGAGCCGCTCGTCCAGCTGCCGTCGGAGGCGAACGAGATCATCGCGGGGTTCGATCGCCTCTAT
>JAICEP010000087.1 GCA_025924095.1 Sorangium sp. | reverse complement strand
GGTGTCGCCGTCGCTTGTGGCGGCGTCGCTGTCGTCTCCGGCGGCGTCTTCATCGCTCCCGGCGGCGTCTTCATCGCTCCCGGCGGCTCTCATGGCGTTCGCGGTGAACGAGAGGCCGGCTCCGAACTCGTAGGCCCCGATGTCGATCGCGCCTGTGGTCGGCCGCTGCGGCGCTCCGCTGACCGCGCGCACGCTCTTCGCGGGCGTGAACCGCGGCGCGGCGAGCGGGCTCGGGAACGGGTGGCCGGACGGGCTCGGCGTCCACCGGGCGCCGGCGTCGATGAGCGGGCTGCCCGCCGCCGGGCGGAGGTCCATCGAGCCGACATCGGCGAACCCGGGATCGGCGCCCTGCAGCGTGCCAGTCCACGCCGCGGGGATGGCCGAAGAGCCGGTCGGAACCCAGTTGTTCGCGCCCGCGAGCAGCGCCGCTCCCGTCACCCAGCTCGCCGACCTGTCGACGTAGACCTCCACGCCGCCGCCGCCGAGCCGGTAGAACACGTTGTTGCTCATCTCGACGCTCTCGATGCCGTCGAACATCCGGATCGCCGGCCTCGACCCGGGGGCGAGCAGGAACGTGTTGTTGACGAACCGGAAGCGGCCGAACGTCTGCCCGGTGCCGTCGCCCCCGACGCGCGCGGCGAAGTGCTGGCCGGTCTGGCGGAAGACATTGCCGACAACGTCGGAGTCCTCGCGCGCGAGCCCCTCGTCCTGGCCGTCCGGCCCGATGAGCTCGAGCTCGTGGTACTTCGCGCCCTCGATCCAGTTGTAATAGATCTCGTTCCGCTCCGCGCGGCTCTTCACGTTGTTGCCGCCGTTGCTGTCGTGCACATAGCAATGCCGCATGCGGAACACCGAGCCGAGGCGCGTCTCCTCGTCGGTCGCGATGTAGATGGGGTGCCTGGTGTCGCCCGAGCCGCAGGCGTAGACCTCGACGTATTCCAGCGTGAACGAGCCCGACTCGGAGTCGGCGCCCAGGATGCCGTGCCCTGGGCAATCGTGCACCACCGCGTCGCGGATTGTGACGTCGTGCGCGCGGTTGAACACGCAGCGGTTCGCGCCCCGGGTGATCTCGAAGCCCTCGAAGGTGTAATGATTGCCACCGAAGACCACCGTGTTCGTCCCTCCGGACAGCACAGGACGGCGGCCGTTCACGCGGACGCCGCGGATGGTGATCTTCTGCGCTTCGGTGCCGGATTTTTTGAAGATCAGATCCCCTGGATAGGTCGCGTCGCCCTGGACCTCGACCACATCTCCGGCAGCCAGGCGAGGGGCGACCTCGGCGAGGCTCGAATACGGCTTGCCTCGGCCCACCTCGTACGTCGCTGCGCTCGCCGGCGAGGCCGCGAGCAGCACGGAGAGCCCGATGCCCGGCGCGACGAGAGAGAGCGTGACGAGGTGCCTTGTGTTGAGTTGCTGCATCGCCCCAATCTCGCGTGCTGAGGAGCCCTGTTGCAAGCTGCTTTTTAATGAAATGCATGATGGGTAATTCAGGCGACACCTGACGGCGGGTAATACGTGCCTTTCCTTCGTGGTTCTCCGGGGTTATGCCCATTGCTGACTCTCCGCGTCGTCGAGCGGGATCGAGGGAATGAATGTAGGAGCCGAATCCGCGCGAAGGGAATCAGCGAGATTCGAGCGGTGTCTGAACGCGTCTGGCACAGGAATTGACATGAAATATAAATCCAATAAAATTAAATAAATATGCCAATGCGCGAGGGATGCCAGGAGAACAAGAAGATTTGAGGTAAAGAAATCGATCGACGGGCACAAGAGGATCCCGATCTCTCCTCTTGGCGTTCTTTGCGTCTTGCCGGCTTTTCTCTCCCTCTCTCTCGTCTGCCGCCGCGCGCGCGGCGGGGGAGGTGGTCCCCCTCGGCACCGGCGTCGTTCCGTGCCATGGATCCGGCCATGTCCCGGATTGTCCTCGCCTCCACGTCTCCCTTCCGGAGGGCGCTCCTCGACCGCCTCGGGCTCGCGTACGAGGCCGTCGCGCCGGCGTTCGACGAGATCGCGCCCGAGGGGCTGTCGCCCGTCGCCTGCGCCCGCCTCTTCGCGGAGGGCAAGGCGCTGAGCCTGGGGCGCGCGCGCGACGACGCCCTGATCATCGGCGCCGATCAGGCGCTCGATCTCGACGGCGAGCTCCTGCGCAAGCCGGCGTCGCTCGACGAGGCGGCGGACCAGCTCGGGCGGCTCGCCGGGCGCGTCCACGCGCTCCATACGGCGGTCGCGGTGCACGCGCCCCCGGGGCTGCCGCTCGCGCCGGGTGAGCCGCGGACGCTGGCCGAGACCGTCACGGTGGAGCTCCGCGTCCGGCCGCTCGGGCGCGCGCAGATCCGGCGCTACGTCGAGCTCGATCGGCCGATCGGCAGCGCGGGAGGGTACCTCTTCGAGAAGCACGGACCGTGGCTGTTCGACGACGTGCGCCACGCCGACGAGACGGCCATCGTGGGGCTGCCGCTCGTCCCGCTCTGCCGCCTCCTGCGCCGCTTCGGGGTCGATCCGCTCGGCGTGCCCGCGCGCGCGTGAGCGGGCCGCGTCAGCCCGAGCAGCCGCAGGAGCGGCGGACGATGAGCTCGACAGGGAGCCGCGCCTGCGGCTCCGTGGCGACGCCCTGGATCCGCCGCACGAGCTCCAGGACGGCGAGGCGCCCGACGAGCTCCGTCGGCGGGCGGACGGTGGTGAGCGCCGGATCGAGGTGCCGCGCGGGCCCGATGTCGTCGAACCCCACCACCGACACATCGGCGGGGACGCGCCGCCCCTCGCTCCGCAGCGCATCCATCGCGCCGATCGAGGCGGCGTCGCACCAGCCGACGACCGCGTCGAACGCCGCCTGGTCGCGGAGCAGCGCGATCGTCGAGGCGCGCGCCTCCTCCGCGCCGAGCCCGCCGCGGCAGAGGCGCGGATCGAACGGGAGGCCATGGCGCAGGAGCGCGCCCCGGTAAGCCTCCTCGCGCCGCGCCGCGTCCTCGTTCCCCGCGGGGCCCCGCAGGAACGCGATCCGATGCCGGCCGTGCACCTGGACCAGATGATCGATCGCCTCCCGCACGCCCGCCTCGTTGTCGATGACGATGCTGGGCAAGGAGAGGCCCGGCGGCGACGATCGATAGACGAGGAGCGCCGGGAACCCCTCGGCCGCGATCCGCCTCAGGCTCGCCTCCCCCATCGCGGCGCCGAAGATCAGGACACCATCGGTGTTGTGCCGGCCGAGCATCCGGTGCAGCGAGCTCTCCGATCGCAATGCAATCAAGAGATCATACCCCTCCTGCGTGGCCGCGCTCGCGACGACCTGGAGGAAGCTCGACATGAAATCGGTGCCGACCGTGGGCAGGAGAAAGCCGAGGGACCCAGTCCGGCCCTGCGCGAGGCTCCTCGCGGCAGCGTTCGCCACGTAGCCGAGATCGCGTATCGCAGCGAGCACCCGTTCGCGCGTCTTCGCGCTGCACTTGCCCCTGTCGTTCAGGACCCTGCTGACCGTCGCAGGAGACACCCCGGCGTGCCGGGCCACCTCCTCCATGCGGACCGACGGCCGAACGCCGGAGCTCATTGTGACCGCCTGAGGCGAAGATTTCATGTGGGCAAACAAGGCAAAGGAAAGCGCTTGCATCCTAGGAGGCATGGCGGGTTCCTGTCAAACCGTACTCCGCACACCGGCGCAGTTTGACTCTCAAGGAAAAATTCCAAGACACAAGCGCGCGCTGCGGGCTGATCTGACCGCCCCAGGCGCAGCGCTGGCGGCCGGCGCAGGCGGGCGGCGCGCGGCGCCGCGGGCGCGCCGCTGCTTCCGGGGAGCGCGGCCGTGGCGCGCCCTTTGCTAACCGTCGGTCGAGGGCCAAGCCTGCCGCTGGGCCCCTCCGACTGAGCACCTTCTGCCGGGCGACGCCGACGGGGCGGGCCAGGCGCTCGACGAGGTGAGGCGATGATGGAACGCCCGCCCATCCCCATCAAGGCGGCCGAGACGCTCACGGCCGCCGAGCTGTCCATGTCGTGGCCCGCCCTGGAGAACGAGGAGCGGGTGCAGGCCTATCGCCGCTTGCGGCGCGAGGAGGCGGAGGATTTCTTCCAGGGCCTCTCCACCGCCGACCAGGTCGCGCTCCTGGCCGCCCTCTCGAAGGGCGAGCGCAGGCTGTGGCTCCGCCTGCTCGCGCCCGACGACGTGGCGGACATCCTCCTCGAGGTGTCCCCGGCTGAGCAGGAAGAGCTCCTCTCGCTGCTCGACGAGCCGACACGGCGGGAAGTGAGCGCGCTCCTCGCCTACGCGGAGGACGAGGCCGGCGGGCTCATGAGCCCGTGGTTCGCGCGCGTGCGGCCGGAGGCGACGGTCGACGAGGCGATCAACTACCTCAAGCGACAGGCCAGAGATCACCTGGAGACCGTTTACTACGGTTATGTGCTCGACGCCGAGCAGCGGCTGCGCGGCGTTGTGTCGCTGCGACAGCTCATGATCTCGCCCGGCTACCGGCGCGTCAGCGACATCATGAAGACCGACGTCGTGTCGGTCAACGAGGACGCCGACCAGGAGGCGGTCGCGCGGCGCTTCGCGGAGCACGATCTCGTGGCGATACCCGTCGTCGACGGCGAGGGCCGCATGAAGGGGATCGTCACCGCCGACGACATCGTGGACGTCGTGGAAGAGGAGGCGACCGAGGACATCCAGAAGCTCGGCGGCATGCAGGCGCTCGACGCGCCGTACCTCCGGACGCCGCTCTTCAGGATGCTCGGCAAGCGCGCGGGCTGGCTCTCCGCGCTGTTCGTGGGCGAGCTCCTCACCGCCACCGCGATGGGGCACTACGAGGACGAGATCGCCCGCGCCGTGGTGCTGGCCCTCTTCGTGCCGCTCATCATCTCGAGCGGGGGCAACTCCGGATCTCAGGCGACGACGCTGGTCATCCGGGCGATGGCGCTCGGCGAGATCCGGCTCGGCGATTTCTTCCGCGTCAGCCGCCGGGAGCTCGCTTCGGGCCTCGCGCTCGGCGGGATCCTCGGCACGATCGGCTTCGTGCGCGTCATCGCCTGGGAGCACCTCTTCGGGGCCTACGGCCGGCACTACGTGCTGCTCGGGCTGACCGTCGCGATCAGCCTGGTCGGCGTCGTGACGTGGGGCACCCTGGCGGGCGCGCTCCTGCCGTTCGTGCTCCGGGCGCTCCGCTTCGACCCGGCGAGCGCCTCGGCCCCGTTCGTCGCGACCCTCGTCGATGTCTCCGGCCTCGTGATCTACTTCAGCATGGCCGAGCTCCTGCTCCGGGGGGTCCTCCTGTGAAGCGGCCGAGCGCCCGCCGCGGCGCCGATGCGCGGCGGTGATCGCGGCGCCGCGCCGGCGCGGCCGCGCGCGCCTTTCGGCGCCCGGGGGAGGGGAGGGCGCGCTCTGCGGGGTGCGCTCGCGCGCTACGGGTTGACGCGCGAATCGAGGTAGCGGGCCGCATAGGCGCCGATCACGCGCGCGTCCTCGCGCCAGCGGCCGCCGATCGACAGCTTGTCCGCGTCGGCGGCGCTCAGGGTCGTGTTCGGGATGGGCGACGCCGTGCGGCTCGAGAGGTGGACCTCATCGAGCACCTTGCCGTCCGGCGTCGTGAGCCGGAGCGTCATCCTGATCTGGCTCGGGGCCGAGGAGGCGACCGCGTAGAAGCCGGGGTTCATGTAGCCGATATAGGGCCTGATCACGAACTGCGCCGACGTCGTGCCGGTGGTCGGCGCGACCTCGATGCCCTCCTCCTTGGCGCGTTCGACCAGCGCCTTCGTGAACTCCTCGTTGACCGACTCCTTGTCCTCCATGTGGCGCTGGTAGTCGTCCCCGTCCTTGCTGGCGAGGTACCGGTCCTCGGGTTTGTCGATGATCAGGAGGCCCACGTAGTCGATGGGCATCAGGGCGAAATACCGCTGGCCCACGAACGGATCGGGGCTCGCCTGGGTCACGACGCGCCATCTCGGCGCGCACCCGGCGAGGGCCGCGCAGCCGAGCAGCGCGGCCGCGATGAAGCTGCGACGGTGCATAGGGGCCCGCCTTGTAGGCCATGTCCGAGCGCGCTGGCAAGCGCGGCCCCGCTCCCCGCACGCCGGCGGCGCGATCCGCGGCCGGCGCCTCCTCCGGCCCGGACGGGGCAGCTCCCTCGCTCGGGCGCGCGCGAGGCCCCGGACCGCGCGCCCATGTGCAATGGGCGGACATGACCCGAGCTGGCCTGTTGAATGCATCTCGATGCGACCGATGCGGCCGATGCAATCGCTACCTCGTACGAGGAGGCATTTTCATCGACGTTGGAGGTGAGCTCATGGTCTCGAATTTCATAGCAGGCCTCTTGGGCCTCTGGCCCATCGTGTTATTCCCGGCGTTCGGCGTCGACCCGCCGGAGGACGCGGGCGACAGCGGCTCGCAGGAGGTCGGGGCGCCCGAGCCGGGGAGCCCCGGCGAGAGCGCTCCGCGGTACGTCTATTCGATTTCCTGCATCGAGGGCAGCACGGGAAAGAAGACCTTCGGCACGGTCGACGATTTCTGCAGCGCCCTGCGCGACGAGCAGGTCTGCTCCGAGAGCGCGGCCCTCTTCGCGCTGCTCCACGGATGTCCCTGAGCGTCCGGGCGGTCGCGGCACAAACGCTTGACATCCGAGGGGGGCCTTGCTCTTCCTAGCGGGCGCGGACCCCCCGCGCGGCCCTCCCCCCCGCCAGGTCGCGCGCCTCGGAGGCTCAGAACGTGACGAACCTCTATCTCATCCGGCACGGAGAAGCGCTCGTCAACGTGAACCATATCGTGGGCGGGATGCGCGGGGACACCGGGCTGACGTCGCTCGGGGTCCTCCAGGCGGAGCGGCTGCGCGATCGTCTGGCCGCGACGCGCGAGATCAGCGCCGATGTCGTGGTCGCGAGCTCCTATCGCCGGGCGCAGCAGACCGCCGAGATCATCGCCCCCGCCCTGGGGCTGCCCCTCACGCTCGACGACGACGTCCAGGAGCTCCGCCCCGGCGAGGCGGACGGGATGCCGGTCGGGGAGGCGATGGTGCGCTATGCGATCGATTTCGAGCGCGAGCCGTACCGCCCGGCGAGCCCCGGCGGGGAGAGCTGGGCTCAGTTCATGCTGCGGGTCTCTGTCGCCCTCGATCGCATCACCCGCGAGCACGAGGGGCGGACGATCGTCGTCGTCACGCATGGCGGCTTCATCGACGTCGCGTTCCTCCATTTCTTCAAGATGAACGCGCTCGCGTTTCCGGTGGCGCACTTCGCCACCCGCCACACCTCGCTCACCCACTGGCAGCGCCGGCGGCGCTGGGGTCGAGCCGAGGCGTGGCACCTCGTCTATTACAACGACAGCGCTCACCTGCGCGACGTCGAGCGGACAGTGCGCATCCCCTGGGCGGAGCTCTCCACGCTGGCGCCCAGGATGGCGGAGGATCCGTCTGGGCCGCCGTCCTCGGAGAGCGGCGAAGGGCGCTAGCGCTCGCCGCGCGCGCCCCCTCGACCCCTCCGCGCCCCTCGGCGCCCCCGCGCTTGCGCCGCTGCCTCGGGGCGAGCTACATGACCCGCATGATGGGTCCTGTCCACGCAACCTTCCTCATCGCCGCTCCCGACCAGCCCGGTCTCGTCGCGCGACTCGCGGGGTTCTTCTACAACATCGGCCTGAACATCATCGACGCGAGCAATCACACGGACGCGTTCATGGACGAGGGACCGCGCTTCTTCATGCGCCTCGTCGTCGATCTGTCCGGCCTCTCCTCGCCGGCGGCGGTCACCGCCCTGGGCGGCTCGGCCACCCGCAGCGCGATCGAGGCCGCCTTTCGCGAGCTCGCCACGGCGCTCTCGGCGCGCTGGTCGGTCGATTACACAGATCACATCCCCAAGATGGCGGTCCTGGTGACCAAGGATCCTGCGTGTCTCTACGATCTCGTGCTCCGGCAGCGCGCGGGCGAGCTCCGCTGCGAGATCCCGCTCGTCATCTCCAATCACCCCACGCTCGAGGCGGTGGCAGAGAGCTTCAGGATCCCTTTCTTCTGCCTCCCGATCACGCAGGAGACCAAGCGCGAGCAGGAGCGCCAGGTGCTGCACCTGCTGAAGAGGCACCATGTCGACATTGTCGTGCTCGCGCGGTACATGCAGATCCTGTCCGAGCAGATGCTCGATGAAGGGCCGCCCGTCATCAACATCCACCACGGGTTCTTGCCCGCGTTCCAGGGCGCGAAGCCCTATCATCAGGCGTACGCGCGCGGCGTGAAGCTCATCGGCGCGACGGCGCACTACGCCACCCGCGACCTGGACCAGGGGCCGATCATCGAGCAGGACGTCGCGCGCGTGGATCACCAGCTGGGCCCAGAGGAGATGACGCGGGTGGGGCGCGACGTGGAGCGACTCGTCCTCTCTCGCGCCGTCCGGGCGCACCTGGAGCGGCGGGTCATCGTCGAGGGCCGCCGGACCGTCGTTTTCTGACCGCCGAGGCGCGGTCGATCATGGCCCTCGTGAGCGGGCGGAGAGCTCGCGCGGGGAGGTCAGGGATTGCGCTGCTGGCCAGACCAGGTGGTCTGGCCCGTGGCGCCGGGCCCGTAGCCCGATTGCTGGCCGACGCCCGACGGGCCATAAGCGCCCGATTGACCGATGGCCGACTGGCCAAGGGCGGCGCTCTGGCCGATGGCCGACTGGCCATACCCGGCCTGGCCCGGCAGCGCCTGGCCGGATTGCTGGCCGCCGTAGCCGAACCCAGCCTTGGACGGGATCTGGCCCTTGCCGGGGATCATCACGCCCTTGCCCGGCCCGAAATCACCCTTGCCGGGGCTCACGCCCTTGCTCGGCCCGAAACCGCCCTTGCCGGGGAACATCACGCCCTTGCTCGGGACGAGTCCAACCTGGCTGGGGCCGAGCTCGGACTTGCCAGGCACGAGCTGGGCAGTACCCATCCCCACGTATCCGCCCCTCGCCCCCTCGAGCGCCTGATCGGCCGACGCGATCGACGCGTCATCGAGCTCGATCGACTCGAGATCGGCCTCGTCCGTGCTCGCCGCGCAACCGGCGGACAGAGCTGCGAAAAGAATCGCAGGCACCAGCATCTTGCTATGCATTGACATGGTCGGTTCCCCCCGATGTCCGCGAGGGCCCAGCAGGCCCAGACATCTCGGCTCACCGCAGAGCAGAGTGTGTGCCTGGCAGACGTGTGCAGACGTTTCCGCTCCCGGCATGCTTGACGTTCGCGCCGCGGCGGATGCAGCGCGCTCGAGCGATGGGCGCCAGGTCCAACCAGGGCGCACCGGGGACCGGAGGCGCCGGGCGAAGCCTCGCCCGCAGGGCGCGCCGGCGCGGCGACCCCCCTGCGCGGGACACGCCGCGTCGAACCGCGTGTGCATTGCCGGGTCGCCGGAACGGGACGGTTCGTCCGAAGCCGACCCATCCGCCCCGGTCGCAGCCCTGTCAGCGAAGCGCCGCGCGCCCACGACGCACGAGCGCGCCGCCGCGGGGCGCCGAGGCGCGCCTCATGCGCCCCCGGACGGACGGTTCACGCCTGGGGCTTCTTCCCGAACAGCCAGCGCTTCGCCTCCTCGTCGACCGGCTGGCTCTGGTTCCGCAGCTCGCTGCCGGCCGCGAGCCCCCGCTCGACGGCAGGCCGCGCGCGCACCGCGTCGATCCACCGCTTGAAATTCGGGAGCTCGTCGGCCGAGAGCCCGAATCGGTCGAACAGAATCGCCCAGGGGAAGCTCGCGATGTCAGCGATCGAGTACTCGCCCGCCAGGTAGGGCCGGTCCGCGAGCCGCTTGTCCATCACCCCGTAGAGCCGGCGAACCTCGTTCGTGTAGCGCTCGATCGCATACGGGATCTTCTCCGGAGCGTACTGACCGAAGTGCCCCGCCTGGCCGCTCATCGGGCCGAGGCCGCCCATCTGCCACATGAGCCACTGGGTCACCTCGTAGCGGCCGCGCAGGTCCGAGGGCATGAGCTGGCCAGTCTTCTCCGCGAGATAGAGCAGGATCGCGCCCGACTCGAACACGGAGATCGGCGCCCCGCCGCCCGGCGGATCGTGATCGACGATCGCCGGCATCCGGTTGTTGGGGCTGATCGCGAGGAACTCCGGCTTGAACTGCTCGCCCCGCCCGATGTTGACCGGGATGAGCTTGTACGGGAGGCCCGTCTCCTCGAGCATTATGCTGATCTTCCAGCCGTTCGGGGTGGGCCAGTAATAGAGATCGATCATCGTGCGCTCCGTCTCCGTGGTGTGTCGCCGATCGCGACGGCGTGCTCTCTCGGGATCTGGATCGTCTGCAGGGCGCCGCGTCGCAGCGCGCCGGCGTCACCCTGCGCCTCGGGCATCGGTGGCACGTCGACCCCGGGGGAGCAACCGGGGATCGGCGCCTCAGCGCGGCGACCCCGCCGGGCGGCGCGTCGCTCCGTCGACGAGCGCGCGCAGCGCCGCGACGTGCGCGGGCCCGGTCCCGCAGCACCCGCCCACGATCGTGGCGCCCGCCTCGATCCAGCCGCGCGCGAGCTCCGCGTAGCGCGCGGCCGCGGAGCGGTCCTGCCCCTCGCGCCAGCCGAGCCCCTCGGTCGCCGCGCCGGCGTTCGCGTAGGCCCCGAACGGGACGCCGCACGCCGCGAGCCGCTCGACGTGCGCGAGGGTGTGGGTCGCGGGGGTGCAGTTGACCAGCACGGCCCGCGCGCCGCGGGCGGCCGCCTCCCGCGCGGCGACGCCGATGTCCTCGGGCGACAGGAGATCCGCGTCCGGACCCGCCGTGAACGACACCCACGCTTCGATGCCCGTGGCGACCGCCTCCTCGAGCGCCACGAGCGCCTCGCCGACGTGCGGGAACGTCTCGCAGAGGAGGAGGTCGACGCCCGCCGCCGCGAGCGCCTCGGCGAGCTCGCGGTGCTCCTGCCGCGCGCCGGCCGGGCTGAGGTCCGGCCGGTAGCAGTCCTCGAGCGGCGCGATGCTCCCGGCGACCCGGTGCCGCGGGTCCACGTCGCGCACGGCCTCGCGCGCGAGCGAGACCGCCCGCGCCAGGAGCTCGGCCCACGCGGCGCCCGCCTGCCTCCGCTTCGTGCGGAACGTGTTCGCCGTGTGCACCGTGGCCCCCGCGCGGGCGTAGTCCCGGTGGATCGCGCGCACGACGTCGCAGCCGCGCGCGTCGAGCAGGGCCGCGGCGCTCCAGAGCGGCGCCGGCGTCTCGACCCCCCTCGCGACGAGCTCGGTCCCGAGCGGGCCGTCAAGCACCACGAGTGCAGCCTCAGCCGTTGTGACGACTGGCCTGAACGGCTCTCCGGACCCGTCCACCATGTAGGCTCCGGTATGTCCGTGACCGGCGCTCAAGGCAACCCCCGATTCCTGCCGTGGACCCGCTGTACTGTTGCAGGTATGCGGGACCCGCACAGCGCACCGTCCCGACCACTATGCCGCAGGAAGAACGATGGAATTCTCTTTCACCCCGGGAATTTACTTGCCAGGTATGGGGGGGCTGCGGCACCGTTTGAAATGAAATCATCTTCCCCTCATTCCACTCAACTCGCGGGAGTCGTGGGGTCCAACAAGCAGCCATCGCTCGAAGGACCGACAGGGGTGGAGCTCCCTCTGGCCAGCCCGAGGCCAGGTGACCTCCGTCAGTGAGCCAAACGAAAGGAATGCCCATCATGATTCGTCAGCCCATCCGTTCTTCCAAATCGCTCGCTCTCAGTGTTGCGCTCGGCGTCATCGCGGCGGCCGGTCTTACCGGATGCATCGCGTCGGACGAGCCGATCGTCGATGACGCGGTAGAGCACGAGCGGATCACGCAGGCCGAGCTGTCCGCCCTCCCGGCGGGGGAGTTCCTGCGCCTCGACATGGACCCGAAGACGGTCTACGCCCTCGACTACTCGGCGTCGCCGATCGACTACGCGCGCATCAAGCTCTCCGCCAGCGACGGCAAGGAGATCCTGCTCGCGGAGCAGATGGCCGCGGTGCAGAACGCCGACTACGGCGATTACCCGCCGCCCGTCCTGACGGAGGCTTCGGATCAGAGGTTCAGCATCTCGTCGGACGCGGCCTCCTTCGGCAAGCTGTCGGACACCGAGCTCGACCAGCTGAAGACCGACGGGTTCTTCTACTCGGAGAAGCCCGTGACGTCCCCGAACGCGGGCCCGCAGAGCACCGACCCCGAGTGCATCCACGCGTATTGCGAGGTCTGTGTCGACAACAACACCGGCGGGTGGCCCGAGAGCTGGCTGCCCGGGTCGTACACCTGCTACCTCATCGAGCACGTGTGGTGCTGAGCCTCGCCTGACGATCTCCACCCCCTCGCCGGCGAGGCCTCGTTGATGCGTCCGCTCTCGGTTTGGTGCGTTGCGTCGCTCGCCCTCGCGGCCGCGGGGTGCGGAGACGATGGACCGGTGCTCCCGAGCGGCCTCCCGCGGCCGCTCGCGGGGGTCTACCTCGACTTCGGCCCGGCGCCGGAGGAGGAGCGCTTCCGCGCGCTGATCGGGTTCCCGACCCGGGACGTCTCCGGGCTCGAGAGCGCGATCGAGGACATGTACGATCCCGGGAAGCCGGAGACGTTCCGGAAGTACATGTCGGTCGACACCTGGATGGAGCGTTACGCCCCGCTCGAGAGCGATATCGCGGCCGTCGAGGCCTGGCTCACCCAGCACAAGATGGAGATCCGGCGCCGGTCGAAGAACCGGCTCCTGCTCGAGTTCGCGGGCACGGTCGAGCAGTTCAACACCGCCTTCGACACCGAGCTCCGCGACTTCGAGCGCGAGAACCCCTCGAAGGGCGGCAATCCGCTCCGCACGTTCGGCGCGCTGGAGCCGCTCAGGCCGCCGCAGAACATCATCGACCTCACGTCGGGCGTCATCGCGGTCGACGTCCCGGCGGACACCGAGCCGCTCCCCGGCGAGGGGGGCTCGATCGAGACCGAGCTCCCGGCGGAGCTGGCGCAGGGGCTCGCGCCGGCGCAGATCGCGCGCGCCTACGCGGTCGACACGCTCCACGACGGCGGCCACCGCGGGCAGGGCGTGAAGCTCGGCGTGGTGGTCGGGGCGACGTTCAAGACCAGGGATCTCCAGTCGTTCTGGCGATCGTTCGGCGTGATGCCGCGCGACAACCCGAAGGAAGTGCTCACGGCGGATCCGATCTCGACCCGCTACATCGAGACGACGCTGGACATGCAGTGGTCGGGCGTGATGGCGCCCGACGCGGAGCTCATCGCGTACCAGGGGCCGGACGCGCGCACCCTCTCCATCCTCTATGCGTGGAACGAGGCGATCGCGGCCGGCGAGGTGTCGGTGCTCTCGACGTCGTTCGCGCACCGCGAGGAGACGGAGGCGCAGCCGATCCGGGAGCAGTACCACGAGGCGTCGCGGATGGGCGCGGCGCTCGGGATGACGATCGTCGTCGCGAGCGGCGACTCGAGCCGGCCGGACGTGCCGTCGTCGAGCCCGTACGTGACGTGCGTCGGCGGGACGATGCTCGAGCTCGGCGACGACGGAGAGGTCGCGCGCGAGGTGGCGTGGAGCGGCTCGGGGTCGGGGCGCTCGCGCGCCTTCAAGACCCCGTGGTGGCAGGAGGGTGTCGTCCTGGACGCGCAGGGGCAGCGCGCCGTCTCCGACGTCGCGCTGAACGCCTCGGGGGACTCCAGGTACTGGCTCTACTACCTGGGCGAGTGGGAGCGGCGCAGCGGCACGTCGTTCGCCGCCCCTGTGTTCGCCGGGCTGATCGCGTCGGTGAACAGCCAGAGGCTCGCGCAGGGCAAGCCCGTCGTGGGCTGGCTGAACCGGACGCTCTACACCGACGCGAAGGTGCAGGCGACCTTCCGCGACATCACGGGGGGCAAGACCCCCGAGGGGTTCAGCGCGGGGCCCGGCTGGGACTATCCGACCGGCTGGGGCGCTCCGCTCGCGGACAAGCTCGCCGAGGCGCTGCCGTAGGCCGCCTCCTCCCCGCGAGCAGGCACCGGCCAGCTCGCAGTCCGTCGTGTCCGGGGCGCCGATGCGTCATCCTGGGCCGGATGACGCTCCCCGCCTCCAGGCTCTCCCGCCCGCTCGCATGCCTCGCGCTCCTCGCGGCGGCGACCCTCGGCTGCGACCGCACGGGCCGCGCCGCGGGGCCGGCGCCGGCGCCGCCCAGCGCCGCGCAGGCCCCGGCGTCCGAGGGCGCGGAGCAGGCCGCGGACGGCGGGGCGACGCCGGCGGCGCAGGCCGCGGGCGGCGCGGCTCCTGCTGCGGGGATCGCGCCGCTGCGCGCGGACGCGCCGTTCGTGGAGCTCTCGGTCGACGGGTTCCCGAGCGCTGTGGTGTCGGTGCCGATCGGCGCCACGGCGCGGCGCCCGGTGCTCATCGCCTCGCACGGCAACTACGACCGGCCCGAGTGGCAGTGCCAGGTGTGGCGCGACATCGCGGGAGGCGACGCCTTCATCCTGTGCCCGCGCGGCGTCGCGCGGTCCGACTCGCCGTCGGCGAGCGACGTCCGCTTCACGTACGAGAGCAACGCCCGCCTGGAGCAGGAGATCGACGCGGGGCTCGCGGCGCTGCGGGCGCGCTTTCCCGAGCACGTGGACCCCGGCGCGGTGCTCTACACCGGCTTCTCGCTGGGCGCGATCATGGGCTCCGCGATCGCCGCGCGCCGGGCGGCGCTCTTCCCGCGCCTCGTGCTGGTCGAGGGCGGACACGACAAGTGGACCCAGGCGACGGCCCGGGCGTTCGCGGACGGCGGCGGGCAGCGCGTCCTCTTCGTCTGCGCGCAGGCCGGGTGCGGCGCCGCGGCGAAGGCGGCGGCCGCGCGCCTCGAGAAGGCGGGCGTGCTCACGCGCGTGGTGCGGGGCAAGGAGGCCGGCCACCGGTACGACGGGCCGGTCGCCGAGGAGACCCGGCGCGCGCTCGGCTGGGCGCTCGAGGGCGACGCGCGGTGGAGCTCGCGCTGAGCGAGCGAAGGCGAGCGGAGCAAGCGAGCGGAGGCGCTGCCGTGATCGACGATCGCGATGGCCGCGCGAGGCCCGGCCGCGTGCGATCGAGCACCTCGTCGACGGCGGCGCCGTCGGAGAGCGTTCGGAGCACTCTTGGTCTCTTTTGAAAGACGGCAAAGGCCCTTTAGGGCGTAGGGATGATTCGCCTCCTCGTCACCTGGCTCTGGAGAACCGTTCACCACGTGTCCTGGACGGCGGCTCCCGGTTCCTGGACGGCGGCTCCCGGTTCCTGGACGGCGGCTCCCGGTTCCTGGACGGCGGCTCCCGGTTCCTGGACGGCGGCTCCCGGTTCCTGGACGGCGGCTCCCGGTTCCTGGACGGCG
>JAICEP010000086.1 GCA_025924095.1 Sorangium sp. | reverse complement strand
TGGGAGCCGCGCCGGGCGATCCACGTGCTCGGCCCGACCCGCCTGCCGATCCGCTTCGCGCCGGGGAGGCGCCTCTCCCCATCCGAGGCGTGAGCGCTCGTGCGTCGCTCGACGCGCGGCTCGTCCGGCTCTCCTGATGCCCGCCTGCCTGATGCTTCCCGGCCGCACCCGCTCCGCTGAGTGATCCGGCCGGAGCGGCCGCGCCTCCATCCCCGTCGGGACCGCGGCGCCGCTCGACCGGGCCAGGCCGCGCGGCGCGGGCGCCGGCGGCGAGGCCTGGCCGTCGAGGGCACGATCGCGGGGTCTTCGCCGCGCTTTCCTCCGCTGGCACCGCCATTGCTGATGCGGATCCCGTGCAGTCGATCGGCCGACAGGACGGGCAGGCATGGAGACCTCGATGAAAGAGCAGACCTTCATCGAGGTCGTTGTTCCGCGCGAGGTGACGCCGGATGAAAAGCAGATCCTCGTCGACGACCTCCACGGCCTCCGCCGCCGGATCTTCGAGGGCTCGCAGCGGAGGCGGAGCTTCGCCAGCCACGTCATCGAGGCCGGTACGGAGCACGGCGCCGTCGTGCTCCGCCGGAGCGCGGGCGGACAGCTCGTCGGCTATTTCGCGATGGAGATCCTCGAGCGGGAGTCCTCCGGCGTGCGGATAGCGATCTTCCGCGGCGAGTCCGGCGCGCTCGGCGAGCGCCCCGGCGGCGATGTCGCCCTGCGCCTCGTCCTGGAGCGCCTGATCCGGTACATGCTCGCCCACCCGGGTCGACCCGTCTATTGCCTGTGCTCGCTGGCGCACCCGTCGAGCTACGCCCTGTTCTCGCGGTTCGTCGACATCACGCACACGAGCCCGGCCGAGAGCCGGGTGGCGGGCGCCGACGCGCTCATGTCCGGGCTCGCCGCTTCGTTCGATCTCGGGGCGAGCGAGCAGGGCAGCCCGTTCGTCTTCGAGGTCGGGCAGCGGACGAGCGAGCCGGCCGACGGATGCGACTTTCTGCACCTCTACGAGAACCCGTCGGTCCGTTGCTTCGTGTCGGCGCACCCCGGCCCGGCGGAGGGGCGCGGGCTGATCGCGCTCGTGCCGCTGAGCCTCGGCGGCATGGTGCGCGCGGCGGCGCGCTATGCAGGGCCGGAGGCGAAGCGCTGGTAGAGCCGTGGGGCGCTCGACCGCGGTCGAGCCGGTGGCCAGGGTGATCCCGCGCCCGGGCGGCGCGCGGGCGGGGTCAGGTCGCCAGCACGTCCGACAGGCTGTCGAGGAAGCGCTGGTTCTCGCGCTCGGTGCCGAGGGTGACGCGCAGGCTGGTCGGCAGGTTGCCGAACGGCCGCACGATGACGCCCTTCCGGAGCAGGGCGTCGTAGACGGCGCGCGCCGGCCGTCCGACGTCGACGAGCACGAAGTTCGCCTGGCTCGGCGCCACCGACAGCCCGAGCCGGGTGAGCTCGCGCGTGAGCCGTTCGCGCTCGCGGAGGTTGAGCGCGCGGCTCTTCTCGACGTGCTCGGTGTCGTCGAGCGCCGCGAGGGCGGCGGCCTGCGCGATCGCGCTGACGTTGAACGGCGCGCGCACCCGGTTCAGGTAGTCGATGAGCTGGGCCGGGCCGACGGCGTAGCCGACGCGGAGGCCTGCGAGGCCGTAGATCTTCGAGAAGGTGCGCGTGACGATGAGCCGCTCGCGGAGCCCGCGGAGGCGGATGGAGTCCGGGAAATCCGCGGCGTCGGCGTACTCGATGTACGCCTCGTCCATGACGATGATGACCTCGGGCGGCACCTCCCTGAGCAGGCGCTCGACCGCGCTGCGGCCCACGTGCGTGCCGGTCGGGTTGTTCGGGTTCGCGACGAACAGGAGCCGTGTCTGCGGCGTGACGGCCGCGGCCATGGCCTCGAGGTCGTGCCGCAGGTCGCGCAGCGGCACGGCCGTGAACGGGACGCCGTAGGCGAGCGAGGCGAGCTTGTAGACGATGAAGGCCGGGTCGGCGAAGACGATGTGCGACCCCGGCGTCGCGAAGGCGTGCACGATGAGGTCGAGCAGCTCGTTGGAGCCGTTGCCCTGGACGATCTCGCCCATGGTGACGCCGTGGACCGCCGCGAGCCGCTCGCGGAGCCGGTAGGCCGCCCCGTCCGGGTAGAGGTGCATGCTCGCGAGCTCCCGGCGCACGGCCTCGACGGCGCGCGGGCTCGGGCCGAGCGCGTTCTCGTTCGAGGCGAGCTTCACGGCGTCGGTCACGCCGAGCTCGCGCGCGAGCTCATCGAGCGGCTGTCCTCCTTCGTACGGTACGAGCGTCTCGACGGTAGGCAGAACAAGCGCTGACATGGGGGCGCAGCCTACCACGCCTCCGCTGCGTGCGTGGGCGGCTGGATCAGGCGCTCGTGCCCGTCGCCTCGGTGGCAGGGGCGGGCATCCACGCCTCCACGGCCGACCGGAGCGCCGCCCACTCGGGGAGCCACGCATGGGGCTCCGCGTCGTGCTCCAGCGCATCGAGGACCCGCTCCTCGAGCGCGAGTGGCTTCTTCAGCACCGGATCGAAATTGAACCCTGGCGTGTTCTGGATCTTTGCGCGGATGTTCTTCCCGGCGAACACCTCGATCGCGTGCTGACGGAAGCGCCCGCCGCCGACACAATCCGGCACGTGGCGTTCGAAGGCCTGGAGCAGCTTGTCCTTGTCGAGCCGCGCGAGCTCGGTGTACGCATCGGCCTTGGCTTGAAGCTCCTGCGCGAGCTCATCCTTGGTGGCGTCGAGGCGTACCTGCGTTTCGAGCCGGTTCCGCCGCGGCGCACAGCAGGTGAGCGCGATGCGCGCCGCGGTGACATGACCGAGCGCATCGAAGACGCGCTCGAGCTGCTTCGTATAACGACTCTTCATCTCCGGATCCCACCGGAGCGCGCGCGCCAGGACGTCGGGATCGAGAAGATAGTTCTCCACCTCTTTGCGGCGCCACATCCATCCGAGCACGAGCTCCTTCTCGCCGTCGCGCATCGTCCACCCACGGGGACCAGGGTCGACGGGCTCTGTCCATGTGCCGGGGTTTCTGGGGAAATCACCATCGATGATCCCGCAGACGCCAGGGCTCTGACGGCGCCGGCTGCGGATCAAGCCCACGAAGCCGTCCTTGCCGCCCGAGGGTTCGACCTGAACGCCGGTACCTCGGAGGATCGCGTGGAGGAGTCTGACGTCGGGGCTGTTGTCCTCCCCCTCGCACAGGAGCACGCTTACAGGCACAGCCGTCCCTCCGGGAGCCGGTGGATGGTGTGAGGGCTGACGAGCGTCGAGACCGCGCGTGCGTGCGTCGTGAAGAGGAACTGATTGTCCTTGCCGAGGCGAGGCAGCAGGCCCAGCAGCGTCTGCGCGAGCGGCGGGTGCAGGTTCAGGTCAATCTCGTCGATGAGCACCACCGAACGGTGGATCTGCTGCCTCACGAACTCGAACAGGAGAGGAAAGACGGACTGCTCGCCCGCGGACATCTCGCTCAGCGTGTAGGTGCGGCCTCCATCCTTCAACACGAAGCGATCGTCCGCCGGCGTGGGACCGTCGAATATCGTCTCGAGCCCCGCGAACCCGCGACCCGGAAACACCGCCCTGTAGAGCGCCTCCAGATCGCCGAGGTAGTCGTGCTCCGGATGAGGTCCGTGATGTTCACGGTTCCGGTGCCAGATCTTGAGGATCTTGTCGAGCCGCTCGACGGCGGTCGCGAACCGGATACCCATCTCGTTCGGCGGAGCGTGGTCGGGTGTCTCGCGATCCGGTGGCTCGCGCGCGCCGGACAGCGCGATGTTGCGGAACTGGTCGTACCAGAACACCCCTGGTAACCGAGAGAAGAGGGCGCGGAGCCTGGCGTCGTTCCTGAGCGAGGTGGCGACGTACGATCGTCCACGGAACTGGTAAATCTCGCGCGCGGAGCCGGTCGTCCTCACCCGTGCTCCTTCGAGGCGCAACGTCACGACCCGGCTGTCTCCAGGCTCCCGGAACAGCTCCCGGCTCGTGGGGTTGGCGAGATCCCACCAGCGCCTCGCGGCCTCCTGCGTCGCCGCGATCTCGTCCGCCTCGAACTCGACCTCCAGCTCGACGATCGGATCGCCGTGCACGAAGTAACGCTCGGGCGCCCACCCGGTCCAGCCGAAATGACGGACATCGGGGATCTTCCGCTGCGCCAGCGACAGCGTGAGGGCGATGGCCTGCAGGACGGTCGTCTTCCCTGACGCGTTGTCGCCAAGGATCAAATAACGATCGGCCACGTCGCCGGTCGCCCTGTTCTTGAAGTCCAGCTCGATGCCGGGAGGAGCGAATTTCTTGAAGTTCTCGATCGTCGCTCGGCGGATCTTCATGGGAGAACCTCGTCACGGGGACTGACGGCGCGACGTCTTACCATGCGCGATCGGAGCCGCCTACCAGCGGAGCGCCTCGCGAGCGCGGGGCGCGCGGCCATGGCGCCATTCCCGCTTGCTCGACGACGGCTCCGCGGGCACACGGCAGCGACCTCGGCCTCCACGCCACGCCCGCTTGCCGAGCGGTCGGCCAGCTCGCGCACTCGCGAACGCTCCACCCATGCCGGGTGACGATCTCTCAAGGCACCAGGCCACGTTCCGGCGGAGCTCGCCAGCCTCGACGGACATCGACACGTAGCCAAGGAGCTCGTCGCGTCGCGCGCTGGCCGCCGGGAACCCCGCAGCACCCCGACCCGGAAATGCCGGGACACACGTAGTGTCATTTCGGAGCCTCTCCTGTAAACGGCAGGGCACACGTAGTGTCATTTCGGAGCCCCTCCTGTAAACGTTTGGACACACGTAGTGTCATTTCGGAGCCCCTCCTGTAAACGGCAGGGCACACGTAGTGTCATTCGGAGCCCCGCCCGCGCACGGAAGAGCACACGCGGCGTCATCCCCCGCAACGGCACGGCGCTCCTCGCACCTCCTCCTTCTCCGCCGCAGGGGCCCGCCTTCCCCGCGCTCCTCGCAGGGCCTCGCGGCGAGGCCGCCGGCGCCCCCCGCAGCGCGACCGACCGCCGGGATCTGGCCTCTACGTCCGCCCTCCGTGTGATACTCGCCGTCCCGATGAAACCCGGGGACATCGTCGCCGACCGCTTTCTGATCGAGCGCCTCGCCGGGTCGGGCGGGATGGGCTCCGTCTACCGCGCCCTCGACCGGCTCACAGGCGAGACCGCCGCGCTCAAGGTCATGTCGGGCCGCGGCCTCGAGCACGGCGAGCGCTTCGCCCGCGAGGCGCAGGTCCTGGCCGAGCTGCGGCACCCGGGCATCGTCCGGTACATCGCGCAGGGCGCCACCGAGAGCGGCGAGCCGTGGCTCGCGCTGGAGTGGCTCGAGGGCGAGAGCCTCGCCGACCGGCTGCGCCGGCGCGGGCTCACCGTCAGCGAGAGCGTCACCCTCGGCCTCCGGATCGCCGAGGCCCTCGCCGAGGCCCACCGCAACAACATCGTCCACCGCGACCTCAAGCCGAGCAACCTCTACCTCGTCGGCAAGGCCGTCGAACAGGTCAAGCTCCTCGACTTCGGCATCGCTCGCCTCACGTCGCTCGCGCCCCTCACCATGACCGGCGTCGTCATGGGCACGCCGTTCTACATGGCGCCCGAACAGGCGCGCGGCGAGCGCGCCGTCGGGACCCCGGCCGACGTGTTCGCCCTCGGCTGCGTCCTGTTCCACTGCCTCACCGGACGCCCGCCGTTCGTCGGAGACGACATCCACACCGCCCTCCTCCGCGTCGTGCTCGACGAGGCCCCCCGCCTCCGCGACATGCGCGCCGACATCCCCGAGAGCGTCGACGCCGCCGTGGCCCACATGCTCACCAAGGATCCGCACCAGAGGCCCGCGAACGGCGCCGCCGTCGCCCTCGAGCTGCTCCGCGTGGGCGAGATCCAGAGCACCCCCCCGGCGCCCGTGAGCCGGCGCGCGAGCGCGCTCACCACCGGCGAACGGCGGACGCTCTGCCTGATGCTCGCCCGCATGGGCCCGCCGGAAACACCGTCGTGGCAAGGGCCCACCCTGCCGATGACCCTCCCGATGACCATGACCCTCGCGCGCGCCGTCCCGGAGGACGAGGTGAAGCGCGTGGCCGCGCGCTTCGGCGGGACCCTCCAGACCCTCGCCGACGGGCTCCTGCTCATCACGCTCGAGGGGCGCGGCCTCATCACCGACCAGGCGGCGCGCGCGGCGCGGTGCGCGATCGAGGTGCGCGACCTCCTGCCCGGCGTGCAGATGGCCCTCGTCGCAGGCCGCGGCTCCGCGGACGACCGGCTCCCGATGGGGCCCACCATCGACCGCGCCGTGCGGCTGCTCGACCGCGCCGACGGCGGCTCCATCCGGCTCGACGAGGTGATGGCCGGCCTGCTCGACGCGCGCTTCGACGTGGACGGCGACGCGACAGGCCTCGTGCTCCGCGCCGAGCGCGACCTCGTCGAGGCGGCGCGCACGCTGCTCGGGCGGACGACGCCGTTCGTGGGGCGCGACCACGAGCTCGCCATCCTCGACGCCGTGCTCGACGAGTGCGTCTCCGAGCCGACCGCGCGCGCCGTCGTGATCACCGCGCCCGCGGGGCTCGGCAAGAGCCGGCTGCGCTACGAGTTCCTCCGCCGCGTCGAGGAGCGCGAGGAGCGCGTGCAGGTCTGGCTCGGCCACGCCGACCCGATGAGCGCCGGATCGCCGTTCGGGATGCTGCGCCAGATGCTCCGCCGCGAGGCCGGGCTCTCCGGCGGCGAGCCGCAGGAGGTCCAGGAGCAGCGCCTGCGCGCCCGCGTCGGCCGCACCCTCAGCGGCGGCGACCTCGCCCGCGTGACCGAGTTCCTCGGCGAGGTGGCGCGGATCCGCTTCTCCGACGAGGGGCGGGTCGAGCTGCGCGCCGCGCGGAGCGACCCGATGCTCATGGGCGACCAGATCCGCCGCGCCTGGGAGGACTTCGTGCTCGCCGAGTGCCGCGCCGAGCCGGTGCTCCTCGTGCTCGAGGACCTGCAGTGGGGCGACGTGCCCACCGTGAAGCTCATCGACGCGGCGCTCGCCCTCCGGGACCAGCCGCTCATGGTGCTCGCGCTCGCGCGGCCGGAGGTCGAGACCGTCTTCCCGAAGGTGTGGGTCTCGCGCGGCGTGCAGGAGATCCGGCTGCGCGAGATCGGGCGCCGGGGGAGCGAGCGCCTCGTGCGCGAGGTGCTCGGCGACGCCGTGACGCCCGAGCTGTGCGCGCGGCTCTGCGAGCGCGCCGGGGGCAACGCGTTCTACCTGGAAGAGCTCATCCGCGCCGCGGCGTCGGGGCGCACCGAGGCGCTGCCCGAGACCGTGCTGTCCATGGTGCAGGCCCGCCTGGAGTCGCTCGACGTCGAGGCGCGGCGGGTCCTCCGGGCGGCGAGCGTCTTCGGCCAGAAGTTCTGGCGCGGGGGGCTGATGGCGCTGCTCGGCGGCGAGCGCCGGGCCCCGCAGGTGGACGGGTGGCTGGCCGTGCTCGTCGATCGCGAGCTCATCGCGCGGCGGGGCGAGGGGAAGTTCCGGGGCGAGGACGAGTACACGTTCCGGCACGCGCTCGTGCGCGAGGCGGCGTACGTGACGCTGACGGACGGCGACCGCGCGCTCGGCCACCTGCTCGCCGGCGAGTGGCTGGAGGCCGCGGACGAGCGCGACGCGGCGCTCCTGGCCGACCACTTCGAGCGCGGCGGCGACGCCGAGCGGGCGGTCATCTGGTTCCGGCGCGCGGCGGAGCAGGCGCTCGGGGCGAACGACTTCCGCGCCGCCATCCAGCGCGCCGAGCAGGGCGTCGCGAGCGCCGACGCCGACGGGGAGCTCTTCGCGGCGCTCCGCCTCGTCCAGGCCGAGGCGCACAAGTGGCTCGGCGAGGCCGCCGAGGCCGAGCGGTGCGCCGTCATGGCGATGAAGGACTTCCCCAGGAAGAGCGCGCTCTGGTACGCGGCGGCCGCGGAGGCGGCGTCGATGCGCGTGCGCCTCGGCATGGGCGAGCGGCTCGCGGACCTCGTCGAGGAGCTCCGGGGCGGCAGGCCGAGCGGCGGGGAGCGCGGCGGCGCGCCGGACCTGCTCGACGAGGCGACCGGCGCCTCGGTGAGCGCGCTGGCGCGCATCGCCGGGTCGCTCCTGCACGGGGGCCAGTACGCCGCGGCGGAGGAGATCGTGCAGGAGCTCGCGCGGGTGGCGATGCCGCTCGCCGAGCGCGACGCGGCGGTGGCCGCGCGCATCCACGCGCTCCGGGCGTCGCGGGCGCTCTGCTACGGCGATCCGGCGGCGTCGCTCGAGTGCACCGAGCAGAGCATCCCGGCGTACCTCCAGACCGGGGACATCAGGAACGCGTGCCTGAGCCGGGTGAACGCGGCGCACTGCCTCGTGCAGCTCGGGGCGTACAGCCGCGCCGAGGCGGAGCTGCGCGACGCGCTCGCCGAGGCGGAGCGGCTGGGGCTCTACAACGTGGCGGCGTTCGCGAAGCAGAACCTGGGGCTGCTCTGGATCCAGCAGGGCGACCTCGGGGCGGCGCGCGCGGTCACGGCCGAGGCGGTGGAGGCGTTCGCGGCCCAGGCGAACCGGCGGCAGGAGGCGCGGTCGCGCGCGTACCTCGCGGCGATCCTGACCCGGCTCGGCCACCTCGAGGCGGCGGACAACGAGGCGGGCGCGGCCGTGGCGATGCTGGCGCACGTGCCGACCCTCCAGGCGCTCGCGCTCTCGGTGCGCGCGCGGGTGCTGCTCGAGCAGGGCCGCGCCCACGAGGCGCTGGAGGCGGCGCGGCGCGGGCTCGGGCTGCTCGTGTCGGTCGGCGGGACCGAGGAGGGCGAGGCGCAGATCCGGCTCGTGTACGCCGAGTCGCTCCGGGCCTCCGGCCACGACGAGGCGGCGCGCGAGGCGATCGCGGTGGCGATGCAGCGGCTCGTCGCGCGGGCGCAGCGGATCCTCGACCCGGCGCGGCGGCAGAGCTTCTGCCAGGCCGTGCCGGAGAACGCCAAGACGTTCGCGCTGGCGGCGCTCTGGCAGCAAGAGGTGGAGCCTACCTTGCAATGAACTGAAGGCGACTGAAGGCGACTGAAGGCGAGTGAAGGCGACCGAAGGCGAAGGCGCCGAGTCGCGGCCCGCGCGCGGCGCCGCGGCGAGACGAGCTCGCTCGTGCGCCTCACGCTGTGGCCGGACGGAGCGCCGTGCGCAGCGGTCGTGTCCGCTGGCCGCCTGCGCTGGAACCGCCCTGATGTGGAGTCCCTTCACGACACCTCCGTTGCCGCCCGCGGGCGCGCGCACGACGGCGACGGCGTCCCCGGCCGCCGCAGCTTGACTGTTTGTCGTAGGTCCGAAAGAATCTTCAGTCGGGTTATGTATTCAATGCTCTTCCGGAATGTGCTCTTTCCTATTTACGAGACGAAACTCCGAAGGAGGGCGACGCTGACGTATTTCGAGGAGCTGCAGCGGTCCCAGTGGCGGCCGGAGGGCGAGCTGCGGGAGCTCAACTGGCGGAAGATGCTGGCGACCCTCCGCTTCGCCGAGCAGAACGTGCCCTTTTACCGGCGCCGCTTCGCCGAGCACGGGGTGCGGGTCAAGGACGTCCATGCGCCGGGCGATCTCGTGCGCTTTCCGGTCCTGACCAAGGCGGATCTCCGCGCGCACGGCAACGAGCTCATCGCCGACGGGTGGAACGGCAAGCTCTTCCGGAGCGGTACGGGCGGATCTACCGGGGAGCCGGCGCGGTTCTTTTACGATCACACGACCTACGAGTGTCGTCAGGCCGCCGCCCTGCGCGCTGACGCGTGGGCCGGCGGTCGGATCGGGGACAAGGAGCTGTACATCTGGGGCATTCCGACCCACGAGCCCCGCTGGAAGAAGGTGAAGCGCACGCTGCACGAGGCGTTCCTCCGGAAGAAGACGGTCAGCGCGTGGAACCTGGCGGAGGCGCGGCTCTCGGGCGTCGTGGACGAGATCCTCCGCTACCAGCCCAACCTCGTTGTCGGGTACACGAGCCCGCTCTATTACACGGCGCGCTACGCGCTCGAGACGGGGCGCAGGCTGCCCACGCCGAAGGGGATCATCGCGACGGCGGAGCGGCTCTTCCCTCACCAGCGCGAGGTCATCGAGAAGGCGTTCCAGGCGCCGGTCTACGATCGTTACGGCTGCAGGGAGATGATGCTGATCGGCGCGGAGTGCGAGCGCCGCGAGGGCAAGCACATCAACATCGAGAACATCTTCCTCGAGATCCAGTGCGGCGATCGGCTCGCGCGGCCCGGCGAGCCGGGCGAGGTGATCCTGACCGACCTCCTGTGCCGGTCGATGCCGCTCATCCGCTACAAGAACGAGGACGTGGTGATCGCGGCGGACAGGTCCTGCTCGTGCGGTCGCGGGCTGCCGCTGCTCGCCTCGGTCGAGGGGCGGGTGCTCGACATGATCGTCGGGCCGGACGGCCAGCTCCTGTCGGCCGTGTTCTTCCCCTACTTCTTCAAGGACAACCCGACGGTGGAGCGGTATCAGGTCCACCAGGACAAGTCGCGGGCGATCACGATCCGGATCGTCCCCGGCGAGAGCTACAGGGCGGAGACGTCGGAGGCGATCCAGCGCGATCTGCGCCAGTTCCTGGGCGAGCGGGCGGACATCCGGGTCCTGCTCGTCGACGAGATCCCGGTCACCTCGGGCGGGAAGTTCCGCTTCACCGTGTCCGAGGTGCCGATCGAGTTCGGCAGCGGGGCCGCGGCGTGAACGATGTGCCCGAGGTCCGGCCGGCGCGGGGCGTGGGGCCGCGCGCCGCGCCGGGTCAGCCCGCGAAGGTCGCCCACGTCGTGCTGTCGCTCAACGTGGGCGGGCTCGAGCGGGTGGTGCTGCGGCTGCTCGAGCGGACGGCGCGCGACCGGTTCGCGCCGGTCGTGTGCGCGCTCCACGAGCCCGGCGCGCTGGCCGAGGAGCTCGCGCGGCTCGACGTGCCGCTCGTGGTGCTCGCGCGCAGGCCGGGCCTCGACCCGGGGCTGCCGGTGCGGCTGTCGGCGTGGCTGCGGCGCGAGGGGATCCGGCTCGTCCACACGCACAACCCGGGGCCGCACCTCTACGGCGCGCTGGCGGCGGGGCTGGCGCGGGCCGCGAGCTTGCCGGGCGGCGGCGGGCCGCGGGTCATCCACACGAAGCACGGGCGCAACTACCCGAAGCAGAGGCGGAAGGTGCTGGTCAACCGGCTGGCCGCGGCGCTGACGGACCGGGTGGTGGCGGTGAGCGACGACGCCCGCGCTGTCGCGCTCGAGGTGGAGCGGGTCGATCCGGCGAAGGTGGTGACGATCCTGAACGGCGTGGACACGGACGTGTTCCGGCCGGGCGACGCGGGGGCGGCGCGGGCGCGGCTCGGGGTGCCGGCGTCGGGCTACCACGTGGGGTGCGTCGCGCGGCTGTCGCCCGAGAAGGACCACGCGACGCTGCTCGCGGCGTTCGCGCGGCTCCGCGAGGTGCGGCCGGACGCGCACCTCTCGCTGATCGGCGACGGCCCGCTGCGGCCGGCGCTCGAGCAGCAGGCGGCGCGGCTCGGGCTCGGCGGTGCGGTCACGTTCACGGGGACGCGCGGCGACGTGGCGGAGCTGCTCCCGGCCTTCGACGTGTTCGCGCTCGCGTCGCTGACCGAGGGGATCTCGCTGACGCTGATCGAGGCGGCGGCGGCGGGGGTGCCGATCGTCGCGACGCGGGTGGGGGGCAACCCGGAGATCCTCGAGGAGGGCGAGACGGGGCTGCTCGTGGCGCCGGGCGCGCCGGAGACGCTGGCGGCGGCGCTCGAGGCGGTCGCGGTGCGGGGAGACCGCGCCGCGATGGGGATGCGGGGGCGGGCGCGGGTGGTCGAGCGGTTCGGGGTGGACCGGATGGTCCGCGCGTACGAGGACCTCTATGACGAGGTGCTCGGGGGGTAGAGAGCCTGCTCGTCGGGAGAGGTCTTGCTGAGCTGCCGTGTCAGCGCGCCGGTGAGACTGCGTGTCAGCGCGCCGGTGAGACTGCGTGTCAGCGCGCCGGTGAGACTGCGTGTCAGCGCGCCGGCGTCACCGGGGCTCTCCGGCGGGCGAATCGAGCTGCACGGAGGCGGTCCACGCGGCGCCCTTCCCCTCGTCTCGCACGGTGATGCGCCCCGTGGCGACGTCGAGATCGAACGCCGGATCGCCGCCGTTCGGGGTCGTGTTCCCGTCGTGGACGCGGACGACCTGGTCCCCCTCCACCGCGCACTCGGACACGCCGGTCGTGCCCGCGCCGTAGAGCACGCGGCCGCCGCACGCGAGGCGCGTGAGGCACTTGCCGCCTCGCGGGAGCGGCGAGACCTGCAGCGCGCACCTCGCGCCCGCCTTGGCCGGGCTCGGCCCCGTGGACTCGGTGACGCGCCCGGACCGGCGCAGCGCCATCCGGGTGACGTCGAGGAGCGGTTCCCCCGCGACGGGCGGGCTCTGGTAAGCCAGCATGAGCTCGACGCGGTACGCGGGCGCCGAGTCGCGCCAGACGGCGCCGGCCTTGCGGGTGCTGTCGAGCGAGACCTCGGCCCGCTCCCCGGCGCGCGAGCCCTTGTCCTCGTACGAGAGGGCATAAACATGGGTGCCAGGCTCCGCGCCGGAGTCCTCCTCCACGCCGCTGCTGAACATCGACATGCCGTTGAGCGGATCGCGCGATCGATAGATCGGCTTGCCGCCACAAACGACCTCGAGCGAGGGCACGCGGATGTCGTCGCCCGAGCTCGTGAGCTCCGCCTCGACGGTGCACGGCGCGCCGGCCGCGAGGGGGAGCCCCGTGGCGCGCGTGACGGCCGCGTTCCAGGTCGCGGTCGCGCGCCGCAACGGCTTCTCGGGCGCCGGCGCGGCCGGCTCCGGCGGCGCCGGCGCGCGCTCGGGCGAAGGCGGCACGGGGGCAGGCTCGGCCGGCACGGCGGGGACCGGCCCCGGAACATCGACGATCGCGTCGGACGCCGGCCGCATCAGCGCATAGGCGGCGACCATGGCGCAGAGCCCCAGGCCCGCGAACAACGCGAGGATCGGCACGGCCAGCGAGCGCCTCGGCCCGCCGCGCACCGCGTCGAGCTCGCGGCCGAGCTGGTCGAGCACGCGACGGGCCTCCGCCATCTGCCGCTCGATCTGCTCGACGCGCGCCGCCCGATCGTCGTCCCGGTGGTCCTCGAGCTCCTTTTTGGCCGCCGCGAGCTGCTCCTCGAGGCTGTCCACGCGCCCGCGCAGCGCGTCCCGTTCATCGCGGTACTGCATCGCACCACGATAGCACCCGGGCAGCTCGCCCGATGCGCGGGCCGCCGGAGCGCCTCGCGCCCGCGCCGCGGGGGACGCGCGCCCGCGCCGCGGCGGGCGGGGCGCCGGGGCGCCGGCGGCGCGTGGGCTCGCCGTGTCCGCGGTCTGACGGTTCGCTCCGGATTCAGCGGCAGAACACCAGAGTTCTCGCCCGGGGGGCCGGCGCAGCGTGTACGCTGTGGGGGTCCACAGAAGTCTTGGGGAGGGCGACCAGGTCGTGGAGCAGGAGGCCGTCGGAAATGGGTCAGGGTCGCCAGGGCAGGGGGGTGCCGTTGCCGGAGCAGTGGGGCGAGCTGCCCGGCGCCGCGGGGCGGCAGGCCAGCGGAAAGGCCGGCGCCCCCGGCCCCGACGCGCGCCAGGCCGAGAGCCCGCGCGGGGCGGCCAGCCCCCGCACCATCGGCGTCGTCGCCCCCTTCCTCTCCGGCGCGTTCTGGGGCCCTGTCATGATAGGCATTCATGCGTCGGCCCAGCAGCGCGGCCATCGCACGCTGGTGCTGCGCGGCACGCCGTCCGAGGTCCAGGCGCCCTCGCTCGCCAGGGAGCAGGTGGACGGGTGGATCGTCATCATCGAGTACGGAGGCCTCGAGGAGCTCGCGCGCGCGGGGGTCCCGTTCATCACCCTCGGCGCCCGCCCCGCCGACATCGCCTGTCCTGCCGTGCTCCCGGACAACCACGGCGGCGTCCGGAGCGCGGTGCTCCACCTGATCGAGCACGGGCACCGGCGCATCGCGTTCGTCGGCCACTTCGACGCGTACGACGTGCGCGAGCGCCGCGACGCCTACAAGGACACGCTCGCCGAGGCGGGGATCCCCCTGGATCCCGATCTGGTCATCCCGTGCGATAACAACATGTACAGCGGAGGCCGGGCCGCCGCGCCGGCGCTCCTCGCGCAGCTGCCCGCGTGCACGGCGGCGGTCTTCGGGACCGACAAGAACGCGCTCGGGATGATGCCCGAGCTCAAGGCCGCCGGCGTCCGCCTCCCCGAGGATTTCGCGATCATCGGCTTCGACGACGTCGTGGAGGCGCAGAGCGCCGACCCGCCGCTGACCACCGTGCGCCAGCGGTTCGAGATGATGGGGAGCGCCGCGTGCGATCTCATGGCGTCGATGATCGACGGCGAGCCCTTCCCGCCCGAGGGCGTGCGCACGGCGAACGCGCTGATCCTGCGGAGCTCGTGCGGATGCAACGTGATCCAGAACTTCCTCGACGCGGAGGACGCGGCGCCCGAGGAGGACGCCGGCAGGATCGTGGCCCGGCAGATGGTCGAGCTGCTGATGCTGCCCCGGCCGCTCCCGCCCGAGCTGCCGCCGGCGGCGGTATGGCCGGCGGTCACGCGGGTGGTCGACATGTATTTCTCGGTGCTCCGCGGCGCCGCGCCGGCGCCGGCCGCCGAGCTGGAGCGGGCCTATCGGCAGGCCGTCGACATCACGCCCGATGTGGGGGCGCTGCTGGCGACGGCGCGACTGCTGGGCCAGCTCCCCGAGCGGCGCCGCGCGCCCCTGGACGCGGCGGCCAGGCGGCGGGTGGACGACTTCCTGGAGCTCGCGCGCCTCGCGATCGCGCGGGCCCGGCTCGAGGCCGAGACCCGGTATCTCCACCAGCTCGGGGTGCTCGCGAGGACGAATTACGAGGTGAGCTTTGCCCTGCTCGGCGGCACCGAGCAGGAATACAGGTCGCTTTCGTGGCTCGAGACGACCACGGTGGTCTGGGGCTGCCTCGCCCTGTGGGAGGACCCGGCGGCGCGCTCGGACCTCGTCGTCGCCGGCGCCTACAGCCGCGACGGCAGCCCGGTCCCCCCGGACGGCAGCCGCTGTCGGCTGGAGGCGTTTCCGCCGGCGGAGATGCTGCCGCCGTCGGCCAACGACGGCACGCACATGGTGATGCTGCTGCCGATACGCTCCGCCCGGCGCGACTGGGGGATCCTCGCGCTCGTCGGCTCGACCATCGTCGCGATGACCGGGGACGAGGGCACGGTGGCGATCTGGGGGACGCTGCTCGGGGCGGCGCTGGAGCGCGACGCGCTGCTCGAATCGCTGTCGGCGCAGCACGCGGATCTGCAGAAGGCGTACGGGATC
>JAICEP010000085.1 GCA_025924095.1 Sorangium sp. | reverse complement strand
GCCTTCCCGCCTTCATGTTCAGATCCGACCACCACCCGGCGGTGAGGGCGTCCAGCGCCCGGATGCACCGTCGACAAGCGGCCCCGCGGGCGCCGAGGGCGCTCCGCCGCAGCGAGGCCGCCGCAGCGAGGCGATCGTGGTGCAAATTTCCACCCCGCATTGAATCTGTGGTCGGCGCCTCGGGCCCCGCGGCGCGCGACATCGGCTCTTCGACCTGCGTGAGCCGCTCCGCCATCGTGTCTTGTCTTGCTGTGTAGACAGGGGCGTTCGTGAACGGAGAGACATACCTGCTCTGCGGATGTCGCGCCGGCGCTGCCGCCGGGGGCCGCGCGCCTGGCGGCGGGCGTCGCCCGGCGCTTCCGGTGGCGGACCGCATGACGTAGCATCGGGTCGTGCCTGCGAGCGGAGCCGCCTCCTTGCCCCTCCCCACGCGGCCGCGTCTCGCTCGTTCAGAGGGTCCGGGGAGGTGCGCGCAAGTCCTACGAAGATGTAGACCACGTCGCTCGTTGCCCAAGACTCCGCAGTTGCCGGCCGGTATACTGGTCCGTGACAGCGGCTTGACTCGTCATGCGAAACCCGCCGACGCAGGGTGCCACCTCATGAGATCTCGGTCTTTCTGCTCGCTGGCGGTCGCGCTGGCCGCCCTCGCCGCCGCGCCCGCGCTCGCCCGCGCGCAGGACGCGCCCGTCAAGCCCGAGGGCATGGCCCTGAGCCGCTTCGTCCCGGCGCCCGCCGGGGACCGCATGTTCAGCGTACCGTCGCCGTTCGCGCCAGGCCACCTGACGCCCCACGTGATGCTGCTGGCCGATTACGCGAGCAATCCGCTCGTCCTGCGGCGCGAGCGCGACGGCGCCGAGATCGGCGCGGTCGTCAGCGATCAGCTCACGTTCCGGCTCAACGCGTCGCTCCCGCTCTGGAACAAGGTGAGCTTCGACCTCGACGCGCCGCTCACCGCGCTCCAGTCGGGAGAGAGCCCGAACGGCGGCGGCCGCGAGTTCGCGTCCCCGAGCGGCGCGGAGCTCGGCGACCTGCGGCTCGGCGCGCGCGTGCAGGTCTATGGCACGTACCACGACCCGCTCCAGCTCGCGGTCGGCGCCTACCTCTGGCTGCCCACCGGTGCGGACGACTCGTTCGTGAGCGACGGGAGCGTCCGCGCGATGCCTTACGTCGTCGCCGGCGGCCGCCTGGAGCGGCTTGTCTGGTCGACCTCGCTGGGCACCGAAATCCGGCGCTCCCAGTCGTTCGGCGGCGTGGCGCAGGGGACGATGCTCACCCTGGGCGGCGGCGTCGGGTTCCTCGCCGCCGACGGCCGGCTCCAGGTGGGGCCGGAGCTCAGCACCGCGATGGTGCTCGAGGACATCAGCGATCGCTCGATCAACGCGGAGCTCCTCCTCGACGCGCGGTATCGATTCCTCCCGTTCCTGGAGGCCGGCATCGGTGTCGGGCCGGGGCTCACCTCGGGGATCGGGACGCCCGACCTGCGCTTCGTCGCCATGGCCGCCTTCACGCCGGAGCAGCCGCCGGACACGGACCGGGACGGCGTTTCCGATCCGGAGGACGCCTGCCCGAAGGTGCCGGGCGTGCGCAGCGACGACCCGCGCAAGCACGGCTGCCCGCCGCCGCCGGACCGCGACAAGGACGGCATCGTCGACGCCGACGACGCGTGCCCGCTCGTGCCCGGCGTCCCCAGCGACGATCCGCGCAAGAACGGCTGCCCGCCGCCGCCGGACCGCGACGACGACGACATCGCCGACGCCGACGACGCGTGCCCGCTCGTGCCCGGCGTCCCCAGCGACGATCCGCGCAAGAACGGCTGCCCGCCGGACCGGGACGAGGACGGCGTGCCCGACAGCGAGGACGCCTGCCCCGAGGTGAAGGGGTTCCGCTCGAAGGACCCGGCGAAGAACGGCTGCCCGCGCGACACGGACGGCGACCTGTTCCGCGACGACGACGACGCCTGCCCGAGGGAGAAGGGCTTCGCGGATCCGGACCCCGAGAAGCACGGCTGCCCGAAGGCGGTGCGGGTGACGGACAAGAACGTCGTGATCCTCCAGCAGGTGCAGTTCGACACGAACAGGGCCACCATCAAGCCGGTGAGCGATCCGCTGCTCGACGAGGTCGCGCAGGTGCTGGAGGAGCACCCGGAGATCGTGCTCATCGAGATCCAGGGCCACACCGACGACCGGGGCACCGACGGGCATAACAAGGCCCTGTCGCAGAACCGCGCCAACTCCGTCATGGCGGCGCTGGTCCGCCGCGGCATCGACTCGACGCGGCTGACGGCCCAGGGCTACGGCCGGGAGCAGCCCCTCGACAACAACGCGACGGAGGCGGGGCGGCAGCGGAACCGCCGTGTCCAGTTCAACATCATCAAGAAAGCCGCGTACAAGCCGCAGGTCGAAACCGGAGAGGATCGATGAGAAAGCAGTTAGGCGTCACCGGGCTCGCGTCTCTCACGCTGATTGGCCTCACGACCGCCAGCGCGACGGCCGAGCCCAAGCTGCGCATACAGGTCGATCAGCGGGGCGACTTCGCCCTCATCGGGAGCTCGATCGGGCAGGAGTGCCGCTCTTCGACGCCGAGGCCCAAGGAGGGCACGGTCGGCGACTGCGGCACATCGATCGTCGAATCGGGGCCTGATCTCTTCTGGCGGTCCGACTCGCCCGCGGACGGCAGGGCGGAGGCGAACCTCGATGTCGCCCCGGAGATGGCGCGCACGACCGCGGTGCTGACGCTGCCCGAGGGAGCGACGGTGACGCACGCGTTCCTGTACTGGGCCGCGCGCAACAGCGCCGGCGCGGATCCCGACGTCGAGCTCCACCACGCGGGCGGCTTCGACGGCACGGTCACCTCGATCGACTCGGTCGAGACGGTGATCAACGAGGGGAAGCCCAACGAGTCGCACAACTACCAGTCCGTCGCCGACATCACCTCGATCGTGAAGGAGAGCGGCGCGGGGGCTTACCGGGTGGGCGGCGTGGACGTCGTCGACGTCAGGAACCTCGACGACAACGTGGTCTTCGCGGCGTGGTGGATGGTGGTCTTCTACGAGGCGCCGAGATCGCCGCTGCGCAACCTCGCGCTGTTCGACGGGCTCGACCGGGTCTCCGACGTGGGCTGGCAGCAGGTCGAGCTCTCGGGCTTCAAGGTGCCTGACGCCGGCTTCGTGGCGAAGCTGGGCATCGTCGCGTTCGAGGGCGACAACTCGAGCTCTGGCGACAGCGTGTTCTTCAACCCCCGGAACCCGGGGAAGCCCGACGTGGCCGAGGCGCTGAGCGACGCGCTCAACCCTGCAGACAACTTCTTCAACAGCACCCGATCAGCCCTCGGAGAGCCGGTGTCGGTGGAGGGCGATCTCCCGAGGTTCGCGGGCACGCCCCAGAGCATGTCGGGGGTCGACATCGACATCGTGGACGTCAGCGCGAAGCTCAAGCCTGGAAATGAGCGGGCGACGCTCGTCGCCACGAGCACGGACGAGCTCTATTTCCTCGCGGGGTGGGTGACGTCGATCTCCAACTTCGGGCCCGACTTCAGCAAGTCGAGCAAGGTAGCGAGGGACATCGGCGGGCCGCCGACCTACCGCGGCGACGCCATCGAATACGTCATCACGGCGTCGAACACCGGCAATGACGACGCCGTGGGTGCGGTGCTGACCGACGCGCTGCCTCCCGGCGTGACGTTCGTCCCGGGCTCGCTCTCGATCGTCGACGGGCCAAACGCCGGTCCCCAGACGGACAGTCCGGGAGACGACCTCGGCGAGTACGACCCGCAGACGCGGACCGTCACGTTCCGGCTGGGCGAGGGGGCGGACGGCGCGCAGGGCGGCAGCATCCCTGTCGACGGGAGCGTCGCGGTGCGCTTCGAGGTCACGGTCGACACGGACGCGCCGAACGCCATCAAGAACCAGGCGCGGATCGCCGCGGGGGGCGCGCTCGGTGCGCCGGTCAGCGACGACCCGACGGACGGCAACGGCGCCGCCGCCGGCGCGCCGCCGACCGAGGTCGCGGTGGAGCCCGAGGACTTCTATGCTGCCGGGAGCGGCATGCTCGGCGCCTGCGCGACGAGCCCGCGAGGCCGGGATGGGAGCGCCGGCTGGCTCGCGGGGCTCGCGCTGGCGGGGCTCCTCTGCAGGCGGCGCCGGGCGTAGCGGTCCGACGCTGGAGGCGCGAGCGGGAGCCGGGCCGAGCGGAGAGCGCTCGGGTTCCGGCCGAGCTCAGTTGATGGTGAACGACTTGCTGACCGCGACCGGCCCGCCGCCGAAGGCGGGCACGCGCGCGCCGCGGAACAACCTGGCCACGCAGCCGCCGACGCTCGTTCCTGCGAACGGCGCGCCCTGAACCTCGGCCGACGTGACATTGCCGCTCGGCGCGAAGGTGACCTTGACCTTCCCGGTGCCCGTCGGCCCGCCGGCCCTCTTGCAGCTCTTGGCAGAGCCCGCTGCCGAGCCGAGCGCCGAGCTCGCGGCTCCGCGGTTGAACTCGCCGCCTCCGGAGGGCGCCGGCTCCGCCGCGGGCTTCTGCGCAGCCGGCTTGTCCGCCGCAGCGGCGGGCGCAGACGCCGGCTTCTCCCTCTCCGCCGGCGTCTCGGCCGCGCCGGGCGACGGCGGATCCGGCGTCGGCGCCGCCGCGGCGGGCTCCTCGGCGGCGGGCGCCGCCGTCTCGGCGGGGGGCGGCGTGGCGGCCGCCGTCTCGGTCGGTGCCGGCGCCGGCGTTGCCGCCGGGCTCGGCACCTCGGCGGGGGTGGTGTTCGTCTGCTCCGGCGTGGTCGTGGACGCGTCCTCCTTCGGCGACTGCATGAAGAAGAAGGCGACGCCGCCGATCAGCGCGACCGCGGCGACCGCGGTGGCGATCAGGCCCATGCGGCCCTTCTTCGCCGAGGCCTCCGGCGCCGCGATCGGGGAGAGCGGCAGGAGCGGCGACGGCGGCACCGACGCCTTGGCCGGGACCGACATCGACGGCGGCGGCCGCGAGTCCGTCACCGGCGCAAGCAGGGGGGGCGGCGCGAGCATCGGCGCGGCGGCGATCGCGCCGCCGCCGAGGTTCAGCAGGTCGTCGTAGCCGCTGCGCCCGTTGTTCTTCGCGGGGCGGCTCGAGGGACGCCGGACCAGCGGGGCGTCATCGTCCTGCTGCTTGGCCGCGTTCTCGGTCGCGGTGAGCGCCGAGAGCGAGAAGAGGACGGAATTCTCGTTGCGCTCGCCCACCTGGCGATCGGCGCCGGGCAGCGGGGCAGGCGCGGCCGACTCGGCGTCCCGCTCGGCGGCGCTGAAGACGTCGACCGCGGCCGTGCGGCCCGGGCGACGCGCCGCCGGAGCCGCCGCGCCGGCTGCGGCCGGCGCCGCCCCGCCGGCCGGCGCCGGAGCAGGCGCGGGGGCTGCCGATGCTGCAGCCGACGGTGCGATGATACCGAGCTGGTTCAGCGCGCGCTTCGAGTCCTTCATCACCACGGTCCCCTCGGGGCCGAACCTGAGCCCGGCCGGCGCCGGAGCCACGGGGATCGGCGCCGCTGCCGGTGCAGGCGCGGGCACCGCGGCAGGCGCGGGCATCGCGGCAGGCACGGGCACCGCGGCAGGCACGGGCACCGCGGCAGGCACGGGCACCGCGGCAGGCGCGGGCACCGCGGCAGGCGCGGGCACCGCGGCAGCAGCAGGAGCAGGCGTCGCGACCGCTGGAGCCGCTGCAGCGGCCGCCGTGGCCGACGCCGCATCCGCCGGGGTGGAAAATTGCTCCTTGAGCTCGGGGACGCTGGCGAGCGGCAGCCAGTCGGTCATCCCCTCTTTCCAGACGTAGGTCTCGTTGCTGAGCGCTCCGCGGGCGTACTCGGTCACGAGCTCGGCGGTCGTCATGGTCCGCTCGTCGCCCTCGGCGACGTTGACGGTCCACGCGTCGGGCGACGCCGACGAGGGCGGGCCGCCGGCGTCGAGCTTCGCGTCGGCGTCCTCCGAGAGGTCGCCCTGCTGCCCCACGGTCGCGTCCTGCGACGGGGCCGAGGCCGCCTCATTCGCGCCGTGGACGACCATCGCGTGGTTGCATTTCTTGCATTTGATCTTGACCGTCTTGCCGACGACTTTCTCGTCGGCAATCGTGTACTTGGCCTGGCAGGACTCACACGTAATCTTCATGCGACTGTCGCCCTTCCCGTTCCGGCGTGCGGGCATGGGTTCAACGACCACACACGCGCACAATCACGCGGGACGGTCGGTTGACGGAGGATAGCGGGAGCGCGCGAGACCGATCAAGGAGCCGGCTTTTTTTGTGATCGTCGCCGGCGCGGCGCAGCGGGATGACGCAGCGCGCGCCGATGCCCGCGCGATGCGCAAGGGCGACGCGCTCAGTTGAGCAAGAGCAGCTGCGTGCCGTCTTTCCCGCAGAACATCGCCTCGCCCGGATAGCGCTCGCCGCAGGTAGGGCAGATCTTTCCGCGAACCCTCGGCGCCGGCCCGGCGCCGCCCGCGGCCGGCGCCGCGAGCGCGGCACCGGTGGACGCGGGCGCATCCTCGGCCCCGGCGCCGCCGCGCTCCCCGCCGACGGCGCCGCCCGTCGAGGCGGGGCCTTCGAGCTCGCCGCCGGCGCGCCGGCGCCCGCGGCGCAGCAGGATCAGCCCCGCAAACCCGAGGCAGGCGGCGACCCCGCCCACGATGGCGACGAACAGGTTCTTGCGCTGGCGTCCCAGGTCCTCGCCCGAGGTGGTGCGCCCGCCGATGGTGCCGGCCGCGATCACCACGACGGCGGCCTGATCGCTCTCACCGGCCTCGTTGAGCCCGCTCGTGGCGAGGAGCGCGTCGTACCGGTCGGGGCTCGTCACCTCGATCGCGACGGTCACGCCCTTGCCGGCGACGGTCGCCACGAGGCCGAGCGCCCCCTCGCCCGCGTCGGCGCCGAGCGAGAGGGCGCCGGTCGCGTCGACCGTCGCGGCGGACGCGAGCGGCCCGGACGCGATCGACCACGCGGGCCTCGTCGGGAGCGCGCACCCTGCCGCATCCATGACCAGCGCGCGGAACTGGAAGCGCTCGCCCGGCCGCATGAGCTTGCGCGACGGCGTGACCTCGAGGCGCGCCGGATCGCCGGGTGCATCGCAGGTGCGCGAGGCGGCGGGCTTCTTCTCGGAGGCGGCGGGCGCGGCGGGCGGAGCGCTCGCGATGGGCGGAGCGCTCGCCGCGGGGGGCGCCTCGCCCTCGCGCCGGACGAGCGTGTAGGACCGCGTCCTCGTCACGGAGGCGCTGCAGGTCGTGTCCTGGATGATGAACTTGTACTGCCCCGTCTCCACCATGTGGATGCGTGTGTCGGTCGCCTGCGTCGTCGTGGTGACGACCGCCCGGCGGGGGTCGTTCGGCGGCGTCGTGCAGCGCGTCTGCCAGGAGCGCGCGTTGCCGGACGCCGAGTGCTTGCTGCGCGCGAGCCCGGGCATCTGCTCCCAGCACTCGGCGGTGCTCCACGACCGTCCGGCGCCCGAGATCGAGAGCTCCGAGCCGTGCTGCTGGATCTGCACGGCGCCGCCCGGGGCGCCCTGCGGGCGCGGCCTGGGCCCGCACGCCTCCCCCCACGCGTCGACCGACCACTGTTCGGAGAGCGCGCTCGCGGTCCAGGCCCCGCTCAGCGTCGGCTGGCCCTGCGCCGCGCCCGGAACAGCGAGCGACGCGAGCGACGCAAGCGACGCGAACGACGCGAGGAGCAGGGCCGGCGAGGCGAGCAGCGGGCGTCCCACAGCCGAACCCTAGCAGCGCCCGCGCACGGACGGCAGCCGGCAGGCTCGCAGCCCGGGGCGGCTCGCTCGCTCCTCGCGTCCTCCCCCCCTCGTCCAGGGCGGGCGAGAACGAGCGAGAACGCGACCCGGCGCGACGCGCAACGCGCGACACGCGACGGCGCCCTCCCGGCGCAGGCCGCAACACATGAAAAAGCAGCGCGTCTGGAAAAGGGTCTAGACAGGCGAAACAGAGATTCGTTATCTTGAAAAATGGTCCCGTGCGCGCTCTGCATCAAATCTCGTCAGACACTCCCGCGTGCCTGATCCGATCCTGTTCAGCCCCTGGCCGGCATGAGGGCTGGAGAGGGCTGCGGAGCGTGCGGAGGGGGCAAAGCGTGCGAGACGCGCGAGACGCGCGAGATGTCACACCGCGCCGCCGCACGCCCCGCACCCGCCGCGTACCCATCGCGCGCCCATCCACCCATGCTGCGGATCTCCCTCGTCCCTGCGCTCCTCTTCACGGAACGCAAACGGCCCAAAAGCGTCACCGCACGTCCCAAAATTGTCCCAAAATTGTCACTGCGCACCTCGGTGGTTTTCTTGTGTCTCCCAGAAAAAAGATCTGGACACTTCCAGTAGTGAGTTGCTAACTTGAACACTGTCCCTTTGCGCATCCGCTCTCCGATCGAAGCCAAAGCACCCGCGTACCTGATCTGATCCTGATCAGCCCGCGGGGCGCAGTCCGATAGGAGCCCGCGAAACGACCTCGCCTGACCCGTGTGTCATGGCACCTGCCATCCGGATGACGCTCCAGCAATGGTTCACCTGTGAGGACCTCAAGGAGCTACAAATGAAGCAAGTCGCAATCGCCTCATCCGCCGCGCTCGCCACCCTGTTCATCGCCGCCACCAGCCTCGCCAACACCTCTTCGCCGTCCCCCACGTGCACCGTGATCAAGCGGGGTGTCCTGGGCGACATCTACAACGCCGAGATCTGGAGCCTTGCCCCGAGCTATCACGTCCCGTCCCCGCATGAAGTGAACACCGGCTACTCCAGCACCGTCGGCGAGAAGCGCGCCCTCTTCCGCTTCGATCTGAGCCCCATCCCCGCCGGCTCGCTCGTCACGTCGGCCAAGTTCTACGCCCTGACCTACACGAGCACGGCCCAGACCGTGTACGTCCACCAGGTGCTCGCCCCCTGGACCGAGGGGGGCGTCACCTGGAACAACCTCGGCGGCATCGACCCCGCCACGTTCACCTCGTTCGTGCCCAACGTCACAGGATGGAGCTCGGTCGACCTCACCGGGCTCGTGCAGGACTGGGTGAGCGGCGTCTCGCCGAGCTACGGGATCCTCCTCGAAGAGGCCTCCTCCGGAAAGACATCTTACAAAGGCAGCGCCCACACCGACGCTTCGTACCGCCCCCTCCTCGAGGTCTGTTACACGGCGCCAAAGGGCACGATCGGCGACAAGGTGTGGTTCGACGCGAACGCCGACGGCATCGAGGACGCCTCCGAGCCCGGCATCGCCGACGTCGTCGTCGACCTCTTCGCCGACACGAACTGCGACGGCTCGGCCGACGGCGCCTCCATCCAGACGACCGCGACCGGCGCGACAGGCGTCTACCGCTTCAGCGACGTCGAAGCGGGCTGTTATGTCGTCGCCGTCGACGACGCGACGCTGCCGCTCGGGCACTACCTCACCACCGACGACGAGCCGCTCGCCGTGTCCCTCGACGCGGGAGAGAACGTGACCGACGCCGACTTCGGGTACGTGACGTACTCGTCGATCGGCGACACGGTCTGGCTCGACAGCGACGCCGACGGGCTCTACGAGCCGGAGACGGGCGAGCTCGGCGTCAACGGCGTCCGCGTCGAGCTGTTCCAGGGGGACCAGATGCTCGACTTCACCCTCACCGGCAACAGCCCCTACACCGGCCAGCCCGGCTTCTACCTCTTCGACACGCTCTCGGCGGGCACCTACTCGGTGGTCATCACCTCCGATAACTTCCTGACGAGCGGTCCGCTCGCCGGACAGGAGCAGACGGCGGACCCGGACGGCGGGCTCGACAACGTCGGCACGGTCGCGCTCGGCTGGGCCCAGGACCTCCTCGACGCGGACTTCGGCTACCAGCTCTCCTGCGGCAACGGCGTCTGCGGCGGCGACGAGAGCTGCTCCACCTGCGCCGTCGACTGCGGCATCTGCCCGCCCGTCTGCGGCAACGGCACCTGCGAGATCGGCGAGGACTGCGGGAGCTGCAGCACCGACTGCGACGTCTGCGCGCCCGTCTGCGGCGACGGCACCTGCGACGCCAGCGAGAGCTGCGGGAGCTGCTCGGACGACTGCGGCGCCTGTCCGCCCGTCTGCGGCAACGACACGTGCGAGGCCGGCGAGGACTGCGGCACCTGCTCGGACGACTGCGGCGCCTGCCCCGCGGTCTGCGGCAACAACGTCTGCGAGAACGGCGAGGACTGCGCGAACTGCGCCGGCGACTGCGGCGCTTGCCCCGCGGTCTGCGGCAACGACAGCTGCGAGGCCGGCGAGAGCTGCCTCGAGTGCCCGAGCGACTGCGGCATCTGCCCGCCGGTCTGCGGCAGCGGCGTCTGCGAGGTCGGTGAGACCTGCGGGAGCTGCGCGGCCGACTGCGGCGCGTGCGCGCCGGTCTGCGGCGACGGAGTCTGCAAGGCGGGCATCGAGAACTGCTCGAGCTGCGCGGCCGACTGCGGCACCTGCCAGTGCGCGTCCCCCGGCACCGGCACCCCCGGCTACTGGAAGAACCACCCGGGCGCGTGGAAGGTCTCGAAGCTGACGATCGGTAACAAGACGTACACGAAGTCCCAGCTCCTCGACATCATCAGCCGTCCGACCAAGGGCGACGTCACGTACATCATCGCGAAGCACCTCATCGTCGCCAAGCTCAACGTCGGTATCGGCAACCAGTCGAGCTGCATCGAGGCGACGATCGCCATGGCCGACGCGTGGCTCAAGAAGTACCCGCTCGGGAGCAACGTGAAGGAGAGCGGCAGGAACTCGCCCTGGGCGAGCGGCCAGCCCCTCGCCGAGAAGCTCGACGACTACAACAACGGCCGCCTCTGCGCCCCGCACCGCGATGACCTGGACTGCGACAACGACCGGGATGACCGCGACCACGACCGCGGCTGCCGCTGACCGATAAGCCCCGGCGCCCCCCTGGGCCAGCGCCCGCCCGAGCGACCTGACTCGAGCGTACCGGCGCTGGCCCATCCCCCTCGCTGCTCCCCTCCCCCGCTGCTCCCCACCGAACGAGCCCGTCCACGAGAGGCAGCCTCATCGCTCCAGCGGGTGCCCCTTTGCCCCGGAGCGAATCCCATGAAGGCGGAAGGCGGGAAGATCCTTGATCTTTTCTTCCCGCCTCCCCGCCTTCATGTTCAGATCCGGCCACCCCCTCGCTCCACAGGCGCCCTCGACCCCGCGACCGTTCCGGCGGTTCCAAGGTCGCCGACCTCTCCGGCCCACGGCCTCCGGGCGCAGGCAAGATCGCCGGCCCTGACACGCGACGCACCGGCGCTCCCGCTGCGAGTGGAACGACCCTGCGCGCGATGGCGAATCGCGACCACGCCACGACGCACCGGCCGCCGAGGCAGGGGACCGGAGTGCCCCAGCGGCGATGGGCGTGTTCTGCCCCTTGCGCGGCAAATTGCCCCTACCGCACGGGACGTGGCTCCCGCTGGCACGGCTTACACCGCGGACAGCGGCGCGCCCCGCGCGCGCGATGACATCGTCGAGCCCGCTCCACCGCAAAGCAGGACAGCGTGGCACGGGCGCTGCAATTCATGCGGTGCTGAGCTCCGAGGACCGCGGTAGACGGCCCGAAGGTCCACCAGGGGCGGGCCAGAAGAAGGAGAAGCTGCCATGAACCTCACCGAAAGCTGGATTGGCGATAAGCCCTTGGTCCCGCCTTGCGGTTTGTTCGGTAAAGGCCAGCATATCGTCCTGGCCGAAGACGACGACGACATGCGCTCCACGCTCGCGATGGCGCTCCGCCGCGACGGGTTCGAGGTGTCCGAGGCGCGCAATGGCCTCGAGCTGCTCGACAAGGTGGCGCCCTGGCTCGGTGGGAAGGAGCCCCCGGAGCCGATCGACGTGATCGTCAGCGATATCCAGATGCCCTGCTTCTCGGGGATGGAGATCCTGGAGGGCCTCGCCGAGCTGAGACGCCGGCCGCCGGTCATCCTGATCACGGCGTTCGGCGACCCCCACCTCCACGCGGCCGCACGAAGCCTGGGCGCCTCGGCGGTCTTCGAGAAACCGTTCGAGCTGGATGATCTCCGCAGCGTCCTGTTCAACCTGAAGGACGCGCCCGGCTTCGACGGCGGCTACTGATAACGAAGAGCGCGCCCCGTACCCCCGCGGGGCCGCCGGACGCCGCGCTCAGCCGTCCGGCCGCGGGAGGGGCGTCGCCGCCGCCCAGCGCGCGACGCAGCTCCGCTCCTCCTCGGTCATCTCCAGCATGCTCGCCACCACGCCGTCCAGGTGGCGCCGCGCCTCGGCCGGCAGGCCTGCGTTCGCCGGGCCGAGCTCCCGCCCGAGCGCGTCGAGCGCGCCGATCAGGTCGGCCCGCGCCGGAGGGGGCGCCGGGATCGCCCGAAGGTGCGCGATCTTCACCTGCGGCATGCCCTCGCGCGCATCCCGGTGTCGGGTGTAATGCCACCAGCGCACAGGGGAGGAGTTGAGGTAGCAGAGCAGCGCGAACTCGCTCCAGGTGGCGTCGCAGAAGCCGGCCAGGATCGAGTTGCGAAACGGGAGGCCGTCGCTCAGCGCGGCGATCGGGTAGCGGGCGGTCTGGCGGATGAGCAGCCGCACCGCCTTCCAGTCCTCGTCCTTCCGGAAGCGGCCCTTGACGCCCGCGCGATCGACGTGGTGGCGCGGCGCGCGCGCGATGAGCTCGCCCACGTCGGTGCCCTCGCGGATGGGGCAGGTGTACGGCGGCACGGGGACGTCCGCGCGCCGGATGCGCTCGGCGTCCTCGGCCGACGTCTGGAAGCCGCGCTCCCCGAACAGCACGGCCGGCAGCGGGCTGAGCGCGCCGAGCCGATCGAGGAGCCGCCGGGACACGCCGTCGAGATCCGAGCGCGCGAGCGGCCAGCAGGGGGCGCTCGCCGCCGCGCGGGGGGACGGGGGCGCGAGGCGGGTCGAGAGGAGGCCCATGCACGGCTGGAAGACGCCCTCGAACGCGTCGCTGCCGAAGCTCGGGAGGTCAGGGTCGACGGCGCAGAGCGCGTCGTGCGCGCGCCGCGTGGGGCGGTAGCCATCGAGGTCCGACACCGACGTGGGGATGACGAGGCCGAGCCGCCCGCCCGGCCGGAGCAGCGACGCAGCCCGGTGCACGAACAGGCCGTGCAGCGAGCGGTAGCCATGGAAGGCCGGGTTCCTCCGGAGATAGAGGTTGAAGACCTCGGGCGCGATCGGCTGCGCCGCGCGGCCGACGTACGCGACCCAGGGCGGGTTGCCGATCACGGCGTCGAAGCCGGGCTCCGCGCGATCGAAGGCGCCGGGGAACGCGAGCTCCCAGTGCAGGAACCGGCGCCCCTCGGCGATGCGGCGCGACACCGCCGCCCGCGGCTCGTCCGGATCGCCCGCCGCGGCCATGTAGCGCGCGAACGTGGCCGGCCCGGGCGCCAGGGCCGCGAGCTCGCCTTCGGACGGCCAGAACCACAGGGCCATCCAGGCGTCGAGCGCCGCCTGATCCGCGCCCTCGGCGCGCTCGGCGCTGTCGCAGGCCGCCCCCTCGGCGCGCGCCGGCGACCGGCGCGCAGGAGCTCGCCGCGACAGGGACCGCCGCGCCCGGCGCTCCCCGGCGGCGTCCGCGGGCCCGCCGCGCGTCCACGCCGCGGCCGGGAACGCGCCGACCTCCGCGCGCTCGGCGCCGATGAGGCTGTCGCCGCAGCGGAGCTTCCCATCGAGGAGGCTCGGCGGAAGGTCCGCGTCCTGCACGACAAGCCAGAGCGAGAGCCTGGCGAGGTCGACCGCGAGCGGGTCGAGGTCGACCCCGTACAGACAGCGCTCGGCCACGAGCGCCATCGCGCGGCGGAGCGGTGGCTCCCCGGGGGCGAGGCCCGGCGTCGCGCCGGCGCGCTGCCAGGCGGCGGCGAGGTGCGCGGCGAGCTGGCGGCACGCCTCCACGAGGAACGCGCCGGAGCCCATCGCGGGATCGCACACCGCGAGCGAGAGGATGTCGTCCGGCGCCGGCGGCCCGCCGGCCCGCGCGAGCAGCGGCGACAGCGTGCGCTCGACGACGTGGCGCGTGATGTCGCGCGGCGTGTAGTACGAGCCCGCGCGCCGCCGGAGCTGCCCCGGCTGGAGATAGAGCGTGCCCCGCGCGAGGCGGCCCGGCTGGCGCGGGGAAGCGCGGCGCGCGAGCGCCTGCGACAGCTCGGCCACGCTGCCCGCCGCGACCACGCTGGCGGCGAGGCGCGCGCCGAGCCGGAGGTCCGCCACCTCCTCGAGCCGCGCGAGGCGCTCGCCCCCCGGGAGGGCGAGGAGCGCCTCCAGGTCGACGACCGCGTGCGACGGCAGGAGCGCCATCGACTCGCCCTCGGCGATCTCGAGATCGAAGGCGATCAGGCCCTCGTAGAGCGTGCCGATGTGCTCGACCTCGAGCTCGCCGTAGCGCACCGGCGCGCCGTCATGCGCGAGGAGCGCCGCGAGCACGCGGTGGAGCACGCCGTCGCTGAGCGAGGGTCGACCGTCCAGCCAAGGGTGCGCGTCCGGGCCGCAGAGGCCGCCGCGCGCGCCCCCGGGACCGCGCTCGAGGAGCGCACGGAAGAGCGCCGCGACGCGCGCCCACGCGCCGTGGCGATGCCCGAGGTCGCCGCCCCGCCGCCGCTCCTCCTGGAGCTCCTCGAAGAGCCGCGCGAGCGGGGCGCCGTCGCCGTCCGCGCCGGCGAGCAGGCCGCGCGCCTCGGCGTAGAGGAGGAGGATGAGCCGCATCAACGCGGTCACGAGGCCGGCGCGGAGGTGCCGCCGGCCCGCGGCGGAGCCGCCCGAGGCCGCGCCGCCGCCCTGCGGATCGGCCGACTGAACGCCGCGGAGGAGCTCGCCGAGCGCGCCCTGCGCCTGCTCGCGGAGCTGCCTGGCCACGCCGTGGCCAGGCGGCGCGGGCTGGCGGCGGAGCTCGCCGGGCGCGCCCTCCTCCCTCGCGCCGTCGCGCGGGGAGCACGAGTCGACCCGTTCACGGTCGCAGCGCAGGGAGGCGCCGAGCTGAGGGCATTCCGAGGACACGCGGGATCCGCACGGAGCATTGCGGATAGGACGGGGTGCAGGCAAGAGCCCCGACGCCGAGGCGCGCGAGGGCCGCGGCGGCGGCCCGGGTGGAGCGCCGCCCCGGCGGGCGACGCGCGGCGCGCTGGAGAGGAGTCCTTCCTCGCCCGGAGGTCCTCCCCCAGCACGCTTTACCGGGATGCGCGTGAAAGGATTCTCGGCGCAGCGCCGCGCGGAGGTACGGTTCGTGCCGTGTGTCCTCGAATGAAGCCCCAGACGCTCGAACGGCACGCACTCGCTCATTCACGCAACTCACACCCTGGCTCCGCGGCGCGGCGCGGCGCCTTGATCGCCGCGATCCTGCTCGGGATCTCGGCCTGCCAGGGCGCCGGAGAAGAGCCGG
>JAICEP010000084.1 GCA_025924095.1 Sorangium sp. | reverse complement strand
TCACGGCGCGCGGGACGGTCACGGTGCGCGCGCCGGCCAAGCTCGCGCACCGGCTGCGCGCCCGCGCGCTGCTCACGCTGCGCTACGACCGCTACGCGCAGGCCCGCATGCGCGCGCTCGTGGCGCAGGAGCCGGCCGAGCAGAAGAAGTTCACCCTGATGACGGGCGAGCTCGGCTTCACGGTCGCGCTCGGCGACACCGGCGGCGAGGTCGACGGCCGCCCGTACGCGATCGAGCCGCACCTGCCGGGCAAGTACCTCTCCGTCGCGCTGCCCTCGGCGTTCCAGATCGGACGCGACTGGCTCGTCGGTCCGTCGGTGCCTGTCTGGATCGACAGCTTCTTCTCGTACCTCGTGTCGCCCGCGGGCAACGTCCCCACGCAGCTCGCGTGGGTCGTGTTCCTCGTCCTCGCGTACATGGTGCTGCGGGCCGCGTGGATCATGACGCAGATCGAGCGCGCGCGCCGGGGCATCCCGCTCTCGATCGGCGGCTGGGGCACGCGCGGCAAGAGCGGCTCGGAGCGGCTCAAGGCCGCGCTGTTCCACGCGCTCCGGTACGACGTCGTCGTGAAGACGACCGGCTGCGAGGCGATGTTCATCCACGCCATGCGCGACCTGCCGGCGCAGGAGATCTTCATCTACCGCCCCTACGACAAGGCGACGATCTGGGAGCAGCGGAACATCCTCGCCGCCGGGAGGAACCTCCGCGCGCAGGTGTTCCTGTGGGAGTGCATGGCGCTCCAGCCGCTCTTCGTGGACACGCTCTGCTCCGAGTGGATGCGCGACGAGATCACGACGCTGACGAACGCCTACCCGGATCACGAGGACATCCAGGGCCCCGGGGGCGAGGACGTCGCCCGGGTGATCGCGCGCTTCATGCCGACGGACGGGCTGTCGTTCACGACGGAGGAGCAGATGCTCCCGCTGCTCAAGGACCAGGCGCAGCGCAAGGGGACGAACCTCGTCGCGATCCCGCCGATCGACGCGGATCTCTTGCCTGTCGACCTCCTCGACCGGCTCCCGTACCAGGAGCACCCGCGCAACGTCGCGCTGGTGCTGGCGCTGGCGGATCACTTCGGGGTCGATCGCGAGTTTGCGCTGGTCGAGATCGCGGATCACGTGATCCTCGATCTCGGCGTCCTGAAGACGTACCCGACGGTGCAGTACCGGGGGCGGAAGCTGACGTTCTCGAACGGGATGAGCGCGAACGAGCGCGCCGGGTTCATGTCGAACTGGACGCGGCTCGCGTTCGACAAGCACGACATGGACGCGACGCCGGGCAAGGCGACGGTGATGGTGGTGAACAACCGCGCGGACCGGGTCGCGCGGTCGCGCGTGTTCGCGCAGATCGTCGTGGAGGACATCGGGGTCGATCACGTGGTGCTGATCAACTCGAACCTCGGCGGGATGATGCAGTTCATCACGGAGGGGCTCGACGCGCGGCTGCGCGAGGTGGTGATCACGGGCGACGGGGGCAAGGAGCGCGCGCTCGAGCGCTTCGACGAGCAGATGAAGAAGGTGGGCATCCCGGCGCGCGCGGGCGCGTTCGAGGACGATCTCACCCGGATGCTGCGCGCGCTGCCGACGCTCGACGAGGCGGCGGCGGCGGCGATCGTGGGCGGCCCCGAGGTGGCGGGGAAGAAGGGGGAGCCCGAGGCGATCGAGGCGGCGGTGAAGAGGGCCCTGGAGGCGCACGCGCCGCCTGCGGGCGAGGACGACATCCGCCCGGACATCGTCCACCACGCGGCGCGGCTGTCGCGGCGGCTGGCCCGGCGCGACAAGGCGCGCGCGGAGGTGGAGGCGGCGCTGTCGCGGGGCGCGGACGCCGAGGCCAACCAGGCGTTCCGGGCGGCGCTTCGCGAGCTGTCCCTCGATCGCATCGCGGTCCTGTGGAACGCCGACGCGAAGGGGGACAAGGTGATCGACTTCATCACGCGCGAGATCCCGCCGGGGTTCGACGCCCGGCTGATGGGATCGCAGAACATCAAGGGGACCGGGCTCGACTTCGTTTACCGGTGGCTCTCGATGGACCGGGTGCGGACCGCGATCGAGCGGCTGCAGAGCAACGCGTCGGCGCGGCGCGAGGTGCTGACGTTCTTCCTGTCGTACTCGGATTTCGGCCTGATCGATCTCCGCGAGGCGCTCGCGGCGGTGCGCGCCGCCAAGGAGCAGGGCGGCGCCGGGTGGGCGGAGCACGCGAACCTGATCGACGGGGCGATCCGCAGGCTCGAGGCGCTCGATAAGGAGAAGACGGCGGCGCTCGTGGTGACGGGCAAGACGGGGGTCGGCACGAAGGTGCTGCTCCGGATAGAGCAGTTCGTCGATCACATGGACTCGGTGCGCCGCACGCGGTGGGCGAAGATCGTGATGGATGACCTGTTCGCGATGCGCATCGGCCACGGCCAGGCCGCGCTGCTGCTGCGGGAGATCGTGGGCCGGCAGAAGGGCGGCTGGCTGGCGAAGGACCTCGCCAAGTGGGTCGAGAAGCGCCGGGCGTGGCTGGAGAGCCGGCGGAAGAAGCCGAAGCAGGCCGAGACCGCCGCGCCGCCGGGGGCGCCGGCGACGGAGCAGGGGTGACGCGGGCGCAGGCGGGCGGGGACGGGCGGGGAGGAGAGCGCTGCTGCCGCTGGAGGGGCGGCTGAGGAGAGGGGCCGGCAGGGCAGGCGGCGCGGGCAGGGGCCGGGGCGCCGGGATGGAGGGCGGCGGCGTGCCGTGTCGGACCTCCCGGGGGAAGGGGGCGGGTGCCTCGCCTCCAGCCGGCCGATGCCGTACGCTGTCCGCCATGGGACAGGCTGCCAGGCGCACCGGGCTCTCGCCCGCGGAGTACCTCGCGTTCGAGCGGGCCTCCGAGCAGAAGCACGAGTACGCGAACGGCGAGATCTTCGCGATGGCCGGCTGCACCCGGGCGCACAGCCTGCTCGCCGGGAACATCCAGCGCGAGCTCGGCAATGCGCTGCTCGATCGCGCCTGCGAGGTCCACACCTCCGACCTGCGCGTCAAGATCACGTCCACGGGGCGTTACGTGTACCCCGACGCCTCCGTCGTCTGCGGCGATCCCGTGTTCGAGGATGCGGAGCTCGACACGCTCATCAATCCGAGCGTGATCGTCGAGGTGCTCTCCGATTCGTCGGAGGCCTACGATCGTGGGGACAAGTTCGCGCAGTACCGGAGCGTCCCCTCGATCCTGGAGTATGTGCTCGTCTCCCAGAAGGAGGTGCGCGTCGAGCATTTCCAGCGGCAGCCGGACGGCCGGTGGCTGCTCGCGATCCTGGGCCCCGGGCTGCACCTCGAGCTCGAGTCGGTCGGCGTCGTCATCGACGTGGATCGCCTCTACCGCAAGGTGCCGCTCGTGCCCTCCGCGGTCGACTGAGCGGCTCTCCTCGGGGGGCTCCGGGCGCGGCGCGCGTCATTGCGCTGGACGGCAGTACTCGTCCTGCGGGGTGACCGACTCCACGACGACGGTCGTGCCCTTCCTGATCACGAACTCGCTCAGGCCGACCTTCTGGCCCTCTGGGCTCCAGTCGTACGTGTAGCCGAGGCGCGTCCACGGATACCCATTCTCGCCGTAGGACGTCGCCTTCAGGGCGTTGAACCAGTCCACGTGTTCTTGTGGCGTGCCGGCCGGGAAGTCGAGATCGGCGGTCGAGTCGTCGATCTCCAGGTCCGGGGTCGGGCGGAACATCGACTCGGCCGGTGCCCAGAGCGCCACGACGCGGTCCTTGCCGTTGCCCGGCGGCAGGCCGAGCAGCTGCTCCAGCCGCAACGAGAGCTCCGTTTCTTCGAGGCCGCTCGCGCGGCAGAACGTCTGAAGCGCGGCCGCCGCCGTGGTCCAGACCTCGACGGCGAGCTCGGTCTCCTCGCCCACGAGCTCGTCATAGCCCGCGTACGACGTCCAGGTGACCATCAGCACACGATCGTCGGCGTCGCGGAGGAGCTCCGCGTTCTCGTCGTCGATCGCCGTCAACGTGTCCACGCGCTCGCTCTCCTCGGCGATCTCCGCGTCGGCGACGGCCGCCTGGTACAGCTCGACAAGGCGCGTCTCACCGCCGGCGCCGCCGCTCCCGCCGGCGCCGCCGCTCCCGCCGGTACCGCCGCTCCCGCCTGTGTCATCGCCGCCGCAAGCGACGAGCAAGGCGCACGCACAAACCCCCACCACCATCCAATTTTTGCCCATATCTCCTCGATGACTCCCGCCTGTCCCGCCGGCTCAGCGAGAGCCGACCGGACACCAGCCATCGCAGGCTACAGCAACGAGGTGACCGGCGGGCTACAGCAACGAGCTCGCCGCACGAGGGGCTCGTCCGCGCTCTCCTCGCGCATCCTCACGTGGCGTCGTGAAAGATGATACCTAACGTGTGACGATGGCCCGAGCGTACGCGGCTGACACCGTGTCGCATGTTGACCCGGTACACCCCCCGCGTGCCCTGCACGGGTCGATGACGGACGGCGAAGACCGCCGCGTCGCCCTGGCGCAGCGGCACCACCATCGGTCGAGACTGCATGCGCGGGCGCTGCTCCGTCATCACGAGCTCGCCGCCCGCGAAGTCGCGCTCGGGCTCGGAGAGAAGGATCGCGACCTGCAGCGGAAAGACGTGCTCGCCGTAGAGGTCCTGATGCAGGCAGTTGTAGTCGTCCTCGCCATACTGCAGCAGGAGCGGTGTCGGCTGGACCTGGCCTGCGGCGTGGCAGCGCTCGACGAACCGCGCGTGCTCCTCCGGATACTGGACCTCGAGGCCCATCGCCGCGCTCCAGCGGTTGGCGACGGGCACGAGGCGCGGGTAGATGCAGGTCCGCAGCGAGGCGACCAGCGCGGGCAGCGGGTGCGCGAAGTACTTGTACTCCCCGCGCCCGAAGCCGTGCCGCGCCATCACCACCCGGCTGCGAAAGAGCTCGTCGCGCGCGTACAGCGCCGCCAGGTCGCCGCACTCGGCCCGGGTGAGCAAGCCCTGGACCACCGCGCAGCCGAGCGCGTCGAGGTCCTGGGACACGCGCGCCCAGTCCACCGCCGCAACCCGCTCGTCCACGCGGTCCGCGATGGGGACGACGTTGCAACACGCGTTCAAGCGCCCGCCTCCCGGTCGAGCAGCGCGCGCTTGCGCTCGACACCCCAGCGATAGCCCGACAGCCCGCCGTCGTTCCGCACCACACGATGGCACGGGATCGCCACCGCCAGCGCGTTGGCCGCGCACGCCTGGGCCACGGCCCTGACCGCCCTCGGCGCGCCGATGGCGCCGGCGATCTCCGCATAGCTCGCGGTCGTACCGGCGGGGATACCCCGCAACGCCTGCCAGACGCGCTGCTGGAACGCCGTGCCGCGGACGTCGAGCGGCAGCTCGACCGGGGCGCGCGGGCTCTCCACGAGGCCCACAACCGTCGCGACGAGCTGCTCGAACCCGGCATCGGCGCCGATCAGGTCGGCCCGAGGGAACCGGCGCTCGAGATCGTGCGCCAGCGCCTCCGGGTCGTCGCCGAGCAGGATGGCGCACACGCCTTGCGCCGTGGCGGCCACCAGGATGGAGCCGAGAGAGCACTCCCCGATCGCGAACCGGATCTCCATCTGCGCCCCTCCGGCGCGGTACCTCGTGGGCGTCATGCCCAGCACCTGGTTCGACTGCTCGTAGAAGCGCCCGCCCGAGCCGTACCCGGCCGCGTAGATCGCCTCGGTCACGGTGCCGTCCTTGCCGAGCTCGGCCCTCACCCGCCGGGCGCGGTGCGCCGCCGCGTACGCCTTCGGCGTCACCCCCGTCACGGCCTTGAAGACACGATGCGCGTGGAAGACGCTCCATCCCGCGTGGCGCGCCAGCTCCTCGAGGCTCGGCACCTCCTCGCTGCTCTCGATGAGCCGGCACAGCTCGGCCACCTGGGCCGCCTGGCGCTCGGCCAGGGGGGGCTGGTCCGGCTTGCAGCGCAGGCACGGCCGGAAGCCCGCCCGCTCGGCGGCGGCCGCGGTCGGATGAAAGCCGACGTTCTCGGGCCTCGCGGGGCGAGCGCCGCACGACGGGCGGCAGTACACGCCCGTCGTCTTGACCGAGTAGAAGAACTTGCCATCGGCGCTCGCGTCGCGGGCGATCACGGCTGTCCAGCGAGGGTCGCCCTCCACCACGACGGCGAGCCCATGGGCCTTTCCCGACATGTCGTCTGCCTCCTTCCGGCGCTTCTTGCGGGTCACGAGGCGAGCTTAACCCGCGCCGAAATCGCCGCACTCCGGGTCTTGCTCTCGAATTCGCCGACGCCGGCGAGGTGTCGGAGCTCGCCCTGGCGGACCCGGCGAGCCGCCGGGCTCGCCCTGGATCTCGCGCCCGCGCGGCGTCCGTAGCGGCGCCCGACGGCCGCCGCTCCTCTTGAGCGAACACGGCGGGCCGTTGTCGGGCTGCATCGCCCGCCGTCTGCGTTTAACCTGCGAGCACCCCACGCTCGGAGGAGACGACGATGAAGACCCAGATCTGGTGGATGGCGCTCGCGATGCTCATGGCATCCGGATGCGGTAGCGACGGCGGCGAGACAGAGGGTCTGCCATGTACAGGCGCAGGATGTGCGTGCAGCGGGGCCGACTGTGAGTGCGTGGCGGGCGCCGATTGCAAGACCGATTGCGGTGCGACGGCGTGCTCGCTCGACTGTTCGGCGAACGCCAAGTGCCACGGCAGCAGCGAGGACGCGCTCACGCTTCAGTGTATCGACACGAGCGAGTGCAAGGGCAGCGGCGGAGACGGGAGCGTGATCACGTGCACGCAGGCGTCGAGCTGCGATCTGAAGGCCGGCGACGGGTCCACAGCGGCCTGCCGGGACCAGGCCGTGTGCAAGCTCAACCTGGGCTCGGGCGCCTCGATCCGCTGTGAGGGCGGGAGTACCTGCGACCTCAAGTGCGACGCGGACTGTGTCGTGACGTGCGTCGAGGCAGCGCAATGCAACGTGAGCTGCGGCGCCGACGGCACGCCCGGCGTGACGTGCCCAGACGGGCGCCTTGTCTGCGGCACGGCGTGCTGAAGAGCACGCATTCGGCGTGGCCTTTGGCGCCCTTTCCCGGGCGCTAAAGGCCCCCTGCGGGCCCTCCGCGTCCAGGCCCCGCCCTCGCCTGCGGTGGTCAGCCCGGGCGCGCCGGCTGCCGGACCGAGTACTCGGTGCCCGAGCGGAAGGGCACCGTCATCGACGCGAAACCGTGGCGCGGATCGCGCACGTAGGCGACGTAGTCGCGGTAGTCGGCCTTGAAGACGCCGACGTTGTCGGTCACCACCACGGCGCCCGGACGCAGGGCCGGGGCGACGAGCTTCAGCACGTCGAGGGCCCGCAGGGGAAACCCATCGTTGAGCATGAAGTCCACCTCGCCGAGGTCCGCTCGCAGCGTCTCCGTCGCGTCACCCACGCGGATCTCGACGAAGGACGCGAGCCCCGCCTCCTCCAGGTTCGCCTGCGCGCGCCGCGCCTTCTCCGGCACGAGCTCGGTGCCGATGACGCGGCCGCCGCCGTTGTCGCGCACCGCCGCCGCCAGCCACAGCGTCGAGACGCCAAAGGACGTACCGAACTCGACGATCGTCCTGGCGCAGAGCGCCCGCGCCGTCAGGTAGCAGAAGGCGCCCTGGTCGCGCCCGAGCGCGAGGTACTTGTCGGTGAAGTCGAGCTCCGCGCCCGGGGTGTCGACGCGGCGGCCGAGGAGCATCCGCGGCAGCTGCGGCAGGAAGTGGAGGAGGACGCCCGGCACCTGCCGATCGGCCTCGTCGTGGAGGCGCCGCAGCACGGCGCGCACCCGCCCGTCGGGCAGGACGGCGAAAGGATCGGACTTCATGGTCGGCCTCGAGTCAAGGACACAACTTCTCGGAGCATTCGCTCACCCTCCTTACTGGCATTGCCGCTAGCGTTGAACACCGGAGAACCCCTTCCGTCCTGGGGCCCAGTAAGCGACGTTTGTGACCTGTTTCGCGGAGACGCCTGCTCGCCGTACCGCCTTGTAGAGGCGCTGGATCGACGACGCCTTCCCGGTGAAGACGCATCGCGTCTGCGGCGCAGCGCCGAGCGCTCTCGTGAGGTCGCTCTCGACGCGATCGAGGTGACGATCCTGCGGCTCACGCGTGGTGAGCGTCACACCGTTCGTGACGCCGATCCGCTCGAGCGCGATACGCGAGGCTTCCGCGGATTCCACCTCGAACGAGAACGCAACCCCTCGCATTCCCTCCGGCGTCGCTCGAATCGCGGCCGCGGTGCCGAACGAGGTCTCGTCGCCGAAGAAGATCATCGGCCGATTCACGGCGCCGAGGTCCAGCGCCGAACGCGGGCCGACGAGGAAGAGCTGCTCTCCGATCGTCGCCGACGCGAGCCAGCTCGACGCGATGCCGTGGCCGTGGACGTATCCGAGAAACGTGGTGGTGCCGGCTCGCAGATCGAAGGAGAGCGGCGTGTACGCTCGCCCGGCCAGGCCGGCGAAGCCGATCTGGATCATGTCGCCGGGGGTCCAGCGGCGGTCTTCGAGATCTTCTCCGACGAGCGTGACGAGGCGGAACGCATCGCCCACGGGCTCGACGTCGCGAACCCTGGCGCGGCGCGAGACGAGGCGATGGAACACGGACTCGACGACGCCCGAAGGTGCGGTGGAAGGCGGGGGCACGAGAAGAACATAGCGACCGGCGCGGTTGACCGCATTGCGCAATCAAGACAAAATGTTTATCAAAACGGCCATGGCAGCGAAGCGCCGGGATTCGAGGGCGACACGGATTGCGCATCCGACGGGCTGGACGATTCGCGGAGACGTCCAGGTGGCGAACGAGCCCCGTGGCGCGGTGGCGTCGCTCGAGTCGCTCGCGAGCCGTGTGGTGCTCGATGCGCGCGGGCGCTGGAAGATCGCGGTCGCGCGACCGGCGAACGCGATCGGGCTCAGCATGGCGAGCGGCGGGCTCGAGAGCGAGCCTCACGCGCACCGCGAATCGCAGCTCATGTACCTGGTGCGCGGAGAGCTGATCTGCGAAGGGTCGAGCGCTCTCTGGATCGTGCCGCCGCAATCGGCGCTGTGGATCCCCGCGTCGGTGACGCATCGGATCCGCGCGCGCGCGCCGCTCGAGGGCTACTGCGTCTTCGTCGAGCCCGGCGCGGCGCCGAACCTCCCGCCGGATTGCTGCGCGGTGTCGGTGACGCCGCTCTTCCGCGAGCTCTTGCTTCGCCTGGCGACGCGCCCCGCGCTCTACGATCTCGACGGACCGGACGCGCGCCTGGTGAGCGTGCTCCTCGACGAGCTCGCGACGGTCTCGATCGAGAAGCATCGCCTGCCGATGCCGACCGATCCGCGGCTCCGTCGTCTGGTGGATGCGATGACCGCCGATCCGGCGAACCGCGCGACGACGAAGACGTGGGCGCAGCGAATCGGCGTCGGCGAGCGCACCTTGAACCGTCTCCTGGTCGAGGAGACGGGCTTGAGCTTCGGCCGCTGGCGCCAGCAGCTCCACATCATCCTCGCCATCCAGAAGCTCTCCCGCGGCGCGACCGTGCAAAGCGTGGCGCTGGACCTCGGCTACGAGAGCGCGAGCAGCTTCGTGACCATGTTTCGCAAAGCTCTTGGAATGTCGCCCGCGCGGTACATGGCGAGCCGCCTGGCCGCGCCAGCTTGACTCTGCCAAGCTGGACTCCTATGCCTTGGTCGGTATTCTGCTGGCCGACGAGTCGTCTGTCCGACGACGAGACGGGGGATTCTCGGGCTGACGCGCGGAAGGAGCACGCTCCTTCGAATGGATGGCGCGGAATGGGGGCCTTTCTGCCATGATCGATCTGTCAGATCATACGCTGGTCGAGCGGGTGTACGAAGGATCCGAGAGCGTGCTGTACCGCGGCCGCCGGAACGAGGACGGCGCGCCGGTCGCGGTCAAGATGCCTCGGTCCGACTTCCCGACCGCCAGGCATCTCGCGCGGCTGCGGCGCGAGTTCGCCATCCTGCGGGACGCGGGCGAGGTGCCCGGCGTCGTCAGGGCCCACGCCATCGAGAAGTGCGGCAGGGGCCTCGCGCTCATCATGGAGGACCTCGGCCCCTCCTCGCTGCACGCCGTGCTGAAGGCGCGCAGGCTCGACGTGGGCACGGCGCTCCGCATCGCCATCGCGCTCGCGGGCACCCTCGACACGCTCCACGGACTCCGGATCATTCACAAGGACATCAAGCCGCACAATATCCTGATCGACGAGGAGACGCACAGCCCGCGGCTCGTCGACTTCGGCATCGCGACGCGCCTCTCGAGGGAGACACCGGAGACGGCCCCCCCGGACGCGCTCGAGGGCACCTGGTCGTACATCGCCCCTGAGCAGACTGGCCGCATGAACCGGAGCGTGGATCTGCGCGCCGATCTCTACTCGTTCGGCGTCACGATTTACGAGATGCTGACAGGGGCCCTCCCGTTCCAGGAGGACGATCCCACCGCGCTCATTCACAGCCACATGGCGCGCATACCGACGCCGCCGCACGAGCGCGCGCCGCGGGTGCCCCGCGCGCTGTCGGAGGTGATCGTGAAGCTCCTGGCCAAGATGCCGGAGGACCGATACCAGAGCGCCCGAGGGGTCAAGCTCGACCTGGAGGAGTGCCTCCGGCAGTGGGAGGCGACGGGCCGCGCCGATCCGTTTCCGCTGGGCCAGCACGACCGTCCGCTGGATCTGCGTGTTCCCCAGCGGCTCTATGGCCGGGATCACGAAGTGAATGTGCTCCTGTCCGCCTTTCATCGGGCTCGCCAGGGCGCGGCCGGGCTGGTGCTCATCTCGGGCTACTCCGGTGTCGGCAAGACCGCGCTGGTGAACGAGATCCACAAGCCCATCGCCCGTCATGGTGGGTATTTCGCGAGAGGGAAGTTCGATCCGATCAACCGGGATGTCGCGCTCGCGTCGATGGCGCAGGCCTTCCGCGAGCTCATCCGGCAGGTCCTGACGGAGTCGGCGGCGGCCGTCGAGGCGTGGAGACGCAAGCTGCTCGCGGCGGTCGGCGCGAACGGGCAGCTCCTCATGGATCTGATCCCGGAGCTCGAGCTTGTCCTCGGGCCTCAGCCGGACGTACCGGAGCTCGGGCCGACCGAGACCAGGAACCGCTTCGATCTGCTGGTGCAGCGCTTCGTGCGGGCCTTCGCTGCCTCGACGCACCCGCTGACCCTCTTCCTCGATGATCTGCAGTGGGCCGATCCGGCGTCGCTCAGGATCCTCGACCGCCTCCTCACGGACGTGGAGGGCAACCATCTCCTGATCGTCGGTGCCTATCGGGACAACGAGGTGGACGCCGCCTATCCGCTGCACGCGACGCTGGGTGAGCTTCGCAAGGCGGGCGTGGCGATCGCCGAGCTCACGCTCAAGCCCCTCGACATGCCCACGGTCACACAGATCGTCGCCGACACGCTGAGCGCGCCACCGCATTCGGTCGCGCCGCTCGCGACGCAGGTCTTCGAGAAGACCGAGGGCAACCCGTTCTTCCTGGGGCAGCTCCTCGGCGCGCTCCACGACGCGGGGGCGCTGTGGTTCGATGCGCCCTCGGAAGCCTGGGCATGGGACGTGGCGCGCGTCCGGGAGGCGGTCGCCGCCGACAACGTTGTCGACCTCATGCTCGACAGGCTGCACCGGCTCCCGCCGGCGACGCAGCGCGCTCTGAAGCTCGCCGCGTGCCTGGGCCACGCGTTCGATCTCACCACGCTGGCGGTCGTCCACGAGAAATCGCCCGCCGCGACGGCCGCCGACCTGTGGGACGCGCTGCGCGGAGGCCTGATCGTGCCGCGTGACAGCGATTATCGCTTCTTCGACGAGAGCGCGGACACGGAGCTCTCGGCCCCCTGCGAGATCAAGGCATCGTACCGGTTCCTGCACGACCGGGTGCGCCACGCGGCCTACTCGCTCGTCGAGCCCTCGCGCAAGGAAGCGCTGCACCTGACGATCGGCCGGCTGCTCTGGTCGCGGGCCGGCGAAACACCGCCAGACGAAGACTTGATCGAGATCGTTCGCCACCTGAACCTGGGTGCGCGGGGCATCGCCGACGAGGCCGGGCGGGTGGCCCTGGCCCGGCTCAACCTGCGGGCGGGCAGGGCGGCCAAGCTCAGGACAGCCTATCAGGCGGCCGCAGGCTACTTCAGCGCGGGGCTCGAGCTCCTCGGGGACGCGCGCTGGGCGCGCCACGAGGAGCTCTGCTTCACGCTCAGCCGCGAGAACGCGGAGTGCGTGTACCTGAGCGGCGCGCCCGAGCGGGCCGAGGAGCTCTTCACGTCCCTCATGCCCCGGGCGAGGTCGAACGTGGAGCGGGCGCAGATCTACAGCCTCCGCGTGCTGCTCCACGTGACGCTGGGGAACTTCGCGGACGTGGTGCGCCTGGGGGGCGAGGGCACCAGCATGCTCGGCTTCACGCTGCCGAGCAACGAGGCGGAGCTGCAGGTGGGCGTCGAGGCCGAGCTCGCAGCGCTGGACGCGAACCTGGCGGGCCGGCGCATAGAAGACCTGATCGATGCGCCGGTGATGGACAACCCGGAGCAAAGGGCGTTGGTGCAGCTCATCAGCGATATGATGGGGCCGCTCTTCTGCCTGAGGCCGGAGCTCTACCCGCTGATCGTCCTCAAGCAGGTCAACATCTCCCTGCGGTACGGCCACTCGGACGCGTCCGCCGTCGCGTACACCTCGTACGGATTCCTGCTCGCGGTCTTGCAGGGGCGGCCCGCGGATGGCCATGCGTTCGGCCGCCTCGCCCTCACCTTGAGCGACAGGTTCTCGAACGCCGCCCTGACCGCCAGGGTGAACTACATCTTCGCCACGTACTCCCACCTGTTCCACGACGTGCGCGACGGGATTTCTCGCTTCCTGAAGGCGCGGCAAGAGCTGCTGGAATCAGGCGACTTCGCCCATCTCAGCAACGTATGGAACTGCGTGGTCAGCAACATGTTCACAGCGGGCTATCCGCTCGAGGAGCTGCGCGAGGAGGTCGAGCGAGGCCTCGTCGTGTTACGGCGAACCGGGGACGTCAGCGGCACAGCCGTGATGACGCTCATGCGGCAGGCGATCGCGAACCTGCAGGGACGGACGCGGGCCCCCGACAGCCTGAGCGACGACCATTTCGACGAGGACGAGTTCGTCGCGCGCCTCAAAGAGAGGGACCTGATCGCGGGCCTCTTCTTTTACGCGCTGCTCAAGCTGCATCTTCCCTATCTGTACGGCGATTGCGAGAGGGCCGCGGCGAACGCCGCGGACGCCGAGGCCTACGGCGCGGGAATGCTCGGTCTGTATCAACCGACGAAGCTGCATTTCTACGCTTGCATGGCGTTCCTCGCGCTGCCCGCCGCGGCCTCGCCCGAAGCGGCGGAGGGCCGCGCGCGGACCATCGCCCGCCACAAGGAGCGGATCGCGGGCCTCGCCGCGAGCGCTCCCATGAACTTCCAGCACCTGCTGCTGCTCATCCAGGCCGAGGAGGCGCGCGTCGCCGGCGCTCAGATCGAGGCCATGGGCCTTTACGAACAGGCGATCTCCCTGGCCCGGGAGAACGAGTTTCCTCACGACGAGGCGCTCGCGAACGAGCTGTGCGCGAAGCTGCACCTCCACGAGGGCAGGACGAAGGTGGCGCGCGCGTACATGGTCGACGCGTACCTCGGCTACCGGCACTGGGGAGCGACGGCCAAGGCGGACGCGCTCGCGCGCGATCACGCCGCGCTGCTGCCCGCTTCGAGCGACAGCGTGCCGATCTCTTCCATCCCCTCGGCGACATCGGGCGCGGCGCACGCGGGGACCCTCCTGGGCCGGACGACGGTCGGCAACCTGCGGGATGCTGCGCTGATCGTGCGCGCCGTGCAGGCCATCGCCGGCGAGACGGAGCTCGAGCGGGTGATCGAACGCCTGGTGATGCTCGTGCTCGGGAACTCCGGTGCGCAGCGGGGAGCGCTGGTCCTGGAGCGGGACGGGCGGCTCTTCGTCGAGGCGACCTTCGGGGTCGAGCCCGGGACGCTCGCGCTCGGGCCGAGCGCGCCGCTCGAGACGCGCACCGACCTGCCGCACAGCGTGGCGCTGTTCGTCGCTCGCACCCGCGAGCCGCTGGTCCTCGACGACGCCAGCGCCGATGCCCGGTTCTCCGACGATCCCTGCATCGTGGCGCAGGGCACGCGGTCCGTCCTGTGCCTGCCGCTGCTCCATCAGGGCCGCCTGAGCGGCGTCCTTTACCTGGAGCACAACGCCGCGAGCAGGGCGTTCAACGCGAGTCGCGTGGAGCTGCTCGGCCTCCTGTCGTCCCAGGCCGCGATCTCCATCGAGAACGCGTTGCTCCTCTCGGGCATGCGGGTGGTGAAGGAGCAGGTCCAGCACGCCAACCGGCGGCTCGAGGGGGAGGTCGCGCAGCGCACCGAGGAGCTCCAGCGCTCCAACACGCAGCTCAGCGCGAGCAACGAGCGCCTGAAGATCGAGCTCGCGCAGCGCGAGCAGGCGGAGCGGGAGCGGGCCGCGCTGCAACGGCAGATGTTCGAGGCGCAGCGGGCGATGCTGGCGGAGCTCTCCACGCCGCTCATCCCGATCACCGACCGGATCATGGTGATGCCGCTCATCGGCACCATGGACGCCGCGCGGGCGGGCCAGGTGCTGGAGGTCGCGCTCGACGGCGCCCAGCGTCACCAGGCGAGCGTCGTGATCCTGGACATCACCGGGATGAAGCACATCGATACCCACATCGCAGGGACACTCGTGGGGACCGCCAATGCGCTGCGGCTGCTCGGCACGGAGGCCGTGCTCACCGGCATACGCGCCGAGGTTGCCCAGGCGATGGTGAGTCTGGACATCGAGATGAAGTCCATCGTCACCATGGGCACCCTTCAGAGCGGCATCGCCTACGCGCTCCGCCGCTCCGGGCAGTCGACCGGGGTCAGCGCGCCGCTGTCCTCGGGGCCAGTCCGCGCGCGCCCGCTGGCGAGGTGAGGGTCGTGCGGTCACGCTCAAGCCGATCTCGGAAGTCAGAGAGCGCCAACGGCGCGGGATAAACATGATTGCATTTCTTCATACTGCCGGCGTCCACGTCGAGACCTTCAGCCGTCTCGTTCGGAGCGTGGACGACACGATCCCGGTGCGGCACGAGGTTCAGGAGAGCCTCCTCGCGGACGCGCTGGAGGCCGGCGCGATCACGGACGGCATCCGTTCGGCGACGGCCACGGTCGTTCATGCGCTCGCGAACGACGGCGCGAAGGTCGTCGTGTGCACCTGCTCGACCCTCGGCGGCGTCGCGGAGGCGGTCCCCGTCTCGGACTGTCTCGTGATGCGGATCGATCGCCCCATGGCAGAGCAAGCCGTCGCGAGCGGCCGCCGGATCCTCGTGCTGGCCGCGCTCCGGAGCACATTCCAGCCCACCGTGGCGTTGCTGCGCCAGACAGCCTCTGACGCGAGTCACTCGATCGATGTCGCCGAAG
>JAICEP010000083.1 GCA_025924095.1 Sorangium sp. | reverse complement strand
TGCCGCCGACGAAGCCGAGCGCGCCGCCCCAGAAGCCGCAGAAGCCGGGCGTTCCGGGCGACTTCGGCTACTGAGCGCGCGCTCGGGGGCGCTCCCGTCAGAACGCGCCGCGCACCCCGAGCCCGGTCGGCGTCACGTAGGGGGCGATCCAGGCCGAGCTCGACGGCTCCGGCTTGGACGTCAGCTCCAGCACGATCAGCGTCGCGCCGCCGGCGAGGAGCACTCCGCCCGTGATGAGGTTGACCGTGCCGGTCGTCTGGTGCGACGCGGCGTCGGCGTCGAGCCGCTTGATCCTGTTCTGGACCAGCGGACCGCAGCTCGCGCCGACGCCGCTCGGCGACTCGCACCGGTTCGCCTCGCTCAGGTCGTTCGCCTCCTGCTGCGTCGCGCCCCCCTTCGCCAGGAACACCGAGCCGACCACGATGCCGCCGAGCCCGAGCGCCGCGGCCGCGATGCCCCCGCCCAGCATCAACACGTTCGTCTTTCGCTCCGGGCTGCCCGGTGGGTCGACGGGGGGAACCTCGCCTGGCCCGCCGCTCCAGGTCCCCTGCCCCTGCCCCGAGCCGTCCGGCGAGGGCGCCATGGCCGGGCTCTCCGGGACGGGGATCTTCAGCTCCTTCCGCTCGCCGTCGCCCAGGGTGAGCGCCTGCTCGATCGGCGAGAGGCCCGGCGGAACCACGGTCACGACGTAGTTGCCGGGATCGATCGGGCGGTGCACGCCGAGCAGCGCCTCCGCGACCGGCTGGCCGTTCAGCTTCACGACGATCTTCCGGCCGGCGGCGCCCTCCAGCGCGATGCGCAGCGACGCGATCCTGGGATCGACCGCGGCGAGCTCTTCCCTCGCGTCCTGCTGGGCCTTCTTGAAGGGAGACGGAGCGGTGGGCGGCAGCTCCTCGCGGACGATCTTCAGGTACGTCTCCTTGGCCGCGACGAACCGGCCGAGGCGCATCTGCGCGCGCGCGATCAGCTGGAGGTGCGTCGGCGCGTGCACGACCGCCTCGGCGCGACCGAGCAGATCGATCGACTCCTCGAAGCGACCGGACGTGAACGCCTCGGCGCCCTGCGTGGCCAGCGACCGGGCCACGGCTCTGTCCTGGTCCGACTGCGCGCGAACCTCGCCTGTCGGGAGCAGCAGGAACAGCGCCGCAGCGAACGGAACGCATCGTCTCAAGAGCACTCAGGCCTCCTCGCGCGCCACGCTATCACAGGCCGTCGGCAACGGAACAAATCAGCCCCGCAGCGCCGCCGTCCTGCGCTCAATCCGGCTTTTCGCGCGTTTCGCGGCGCCTTCCCGCGCGAAACGTGCGCCACGCGGTCCGAGCGGCGTGCGCCGCGTCGCTCCCGCCGCGTGCGCCGCTCCTGAGCGCGCAGAGCGGCCGCGCCTGACGCTCCGTCCGCGGCCGGCTGTGAACCGTCCGCACAGCGCGATGGCACCCATTCTGCTGCGTGGGACGCGCCATGGACTGCCTCCGCACCTCCGCGCCCCTCGACGCGGGACTCCCGTCCTCAGAGCGGTTCCTCAGGGGACGCCTGCTCGGCGGGCGGTACCTCGTCGAGCACATGATCGGCGCCGGGGCCATGGGGCGCGTCTACCGCGCGCGGCACCTCGGGCTCGGGCGCGCGTGCGCGGTGAAGATCATCCGCGAGCGCGTCGCCTCGCCGCGCGCGGCGGGCGGAGCGGGCCGCCGCGTCTGCACGACGCGCGTCGCCTCGCCGCCGCGCCGGGAGGGCCCGGGTCTCCGGGGATCGAGCGGCGTGAGCGAGCGGTCGCGGACCGACGCGAGGTCGCGCTCCGGCGGCGGCGCCCGCGCCGGGGACGCGGTGCTGAGATTCCACGTCGAGGCGCTGGCGGCGAGCCGGCTCGATCACCCGAACATCGTGCGGGTCCTCGACTTCGGCTGCGAGCCGACCGAGGCGCTCGGCGCGGGCGCCGGCGGACGTGAGCCGGAGCCGCCGAGCCTCTGGTACCTCGTCACCGAGCACCTCGACGGCGAGGACCTCATCGATCTCCTGAACGCCACGCCGATCCTGCCGGCGGAGCGCATCGTCGCGATCATGCGCCAGCTGTGCTCCGCGCTGCAGCACGCGCACGACGCGGGCGTCATCCACCGCGACGTCAAGCCCGAGAACATCCGCCTGGTGCCCCGCGTCGACGACGACGGGGCGCCGTTCGAGCAGGTGAAGCTCCTCGACTTCGGGACGGCGAAGCTGCTCCACGACGAGCGGTCCGGCGCGTTCCCGGGCGCGCCGCTGCTCGCCATGCCCGCCGACGACGGCCGGCTCGTCATCGGGACCCCCGCGTACATGAGCCCGGAGCAAGCAGCAGGGCAGCCCGTCGACGCGCGGAGCGACATCTACGCGTGCGGCGTGCTGCTCTTCGAGATGGCGACCGGGCGGCTCCCGTTCGAGCGCCCGACGCCCGTCGCGCTCGCCGCCGCGCACGTCGAGTCCCCGCCGCCCCTACCGAGCGCGCTCCACCCGGCGATCGATCCGGATCTGGAGGCGCTGATCCTGCAATGCCTGCGCAAAAATCCAGACGACCGCCTGCAGAGCGCGCGCGCCCTGCGCGAGGCGCTGGCGCACGTCGCGCGCCGCCGGGCGCGCCCCGCCCTGGAGGATCGCCCCGCGGCGCGCTCCGCGCACGACCCCGCCGCGGCGCGCTCCGCGTGCGTCTCGACGTGGGTCGGGTACCGCGCCCCGTTGTCTCTGCCGGGGAGCGCGCCGCTGGATCAGCCTTGCTCCCCGCCGGATGCGCGGCGCGACCCGTCGTCCGCTCCCACCTGGGTCGGCCACCGCTCCTCGCCCTGCCCGTCGGCTGCGCTCGTCGAGCTCGCCGCGCCGCCGCTGGACGCGCCGCCGCCCTCGCCCGCTCCGGCCAGCGCGCAGCGCAGCCCGGAGCTCGACGCCGCGCTCGAGCCGGTCCTCCTGCTTCGCGCGCGCTTGCCAGGTGGGCTGCGGAGCCAGGTCAGGCTGCGCCAGCGTCGTCGCCGGCGGCTCGCTCCGGTGGTGGTCGGCACCGTCGCGGCCACGGTGCTCGGCGGATCGCTGTGCCTGCTCTTCAACGCTGCCGGCGCCCCGCTCGCCCCGCCCTCGCCGGGGGATGACGGCGACGCGCTCCCGGCGAGCGACGCGCGACCGAGGGCGATCCGCGCGGCCGAGCCGGAGCACACCTGCCCCCGCGAGCTGCCGTGAGCGCCGCCGGATCAGGAGACCGGCCTCGAGGTTGGCGCGCCGGATCGGTCGCCGATGTACAGCCGATGCCCACGCCGCGCGCCGGATGGCGACGCCGTTCACGCTGGCTGCCGAACCTCCGCTTCAGCCCGGTGCGAACGGAGCTCACACCGGACGGCACGTCGTCTGCAAACGCTGGCCTCCGCGTTGACGCTGGAGGACGCCCCTCGGCGTCACCCGGTGTCGAGAGGAGCAAACCATGTCCGTGCTGTTGTGGATCCTGTTTGGGCTCATCGTCGGCGTCATCGCCAAGCTGCTCACCCCCGGGCGCGATCCGGGCGGCTTCGTTGTGACAGCGCTGCTCGGCATGGCTGGCGCCCTGCTCGGCGGCTTCATCGGCCGGGCCCTGGGCCTCTACCCGTCGTATCAGTCGAGCGGCGGCTTCTTCACGTCGATCCTGGGCGCCGTCATTCTCCTCGCCATCTACAACGCGACGCTCGGCCGGAGAGCGACGAGGCCCTGATCGCCCTGCCGCGTCGAAGCGGGCTGCCCGAGCAGCGCAGCGGCCGGCACCACCCGGGCCGGCCGGGCGCGCCGATCCAGGCGAAAATCGAGCGCGACCTCCGGCGGCAGGGGGCGGATGGCGCCCGCGCCGTAGCAGCGGCGATGGACGAGATCGTCCGGCCCCGCGCCCTGCCCGCCGAGCTGGTGGCTCCACCACCGCGAGTAGACCGTCGGGCGCGCGGGATCGACCGAGAGCAGCTCGGCGCGCTCGAGCCGCACCTCGCTGTGATCGCCGCGGTCGGCCACGCCGTGCTCGACGGCGAGCCCACCGTCCGCGCCCACGCGGTAAACGATCCTGAACCCCTCGACGTCGCCCTTGCCGTAGGCGACGCGCTGGATCCCCGGACCGAAGAACAGCCCGTGCGTGTAGACGAGGTCCACGGCGAGCGCGGGCAGCACGGTCCAGGTGAGCCAGTTGTTGCCCCAGGGCCGCTCCTCCGAGAAGAAGGCGTAATAGCCGACGGAGACCTCGCCGTGCTCGCCCGGCGAGCTGCGGTAGTACAGGACGTCGCCCAGCTCCCCCGCGCTCACGACCGTCGAGCCGACGCAGATGGATTGCTGCTCGATGGCCGCGCCGATCGCGCTCGATTCCACGGGCGCGACCGCCTCGCCGGCGACCGGCCGCGGCAGCGCGCTCCCGCCGGTGGCGCTCGCGAGGAGGGGGACGGACAATGCGGCGAACGCCAGGGAGCGGCTCAGGAGATTCCGGAGGTGCATCAGGGCGGGCTAGGCTAACGAGCCCGTCCCTACCCGCGCCATCGCAAAGGGCCGTTCGCGTTCGGCGCATCACGGCGGCGTCGCCGAATGGAGGGATCCCGGAGATCGCGCGAGCTCCGCGCTTTCGATGCCCGCGCCTGCGCGCTAGCCGGGTGCGCCGCGGCTCGCCGGCGCGTCGCCGTCGTCGAACGCGCCGATCGCCCTGCCCGCGAGCGCTCCGGCGGCGAACGTGACCGCCGCGATCACGAGCCAGTGCAGGAGGCGGGCGCGCCGCGGCGGGCGCACCTCCCTCCAGTGCGGCGTCACGGCGTTCCTGGCCTCGCTGCGCTCGCGCTCGGGCTCCGTCGCGCCCGCGCCCGCGTCGAGCCCGCGCGGCCCGGACGTCGTCTTCGTCTCGCTGCGCTCCTCCCCCGAGCGGCTCGCCGCGATCCGCCGCGCGCCGGTGCGCCCGCGGAGCCCGGCGGATCTCCGGCAGCCCCGCACGAGCAGCGACCGGTGCCGATCGCGCCCGCTCGCGATCTCGCGCACGAGCGCGGCGATCTCCTGACCTGCGAGGAGGCCGCGATCGCTCGAGCTCGGCTCGTCGCCCCCGCCCGGCGCTCTGCGCAGCGAGGCGAGCACCTCGGCGAGCGCCTCTTCCATCTGCGCCGCGGTCTCGAATCGGCCGTCGGGATCGCGCGCGAGCGCGCGCCGCACCGCCTCCTCGAGCAACGCCGGGCACGCGGGGCGGAGCGGCGCGATCGCCGGCACCTCGCCGGAGAGCACCGCGCCCATCGTCGCGCCGTCCTCCTTCCGGTGGAACAGGCGGCGCCCCGTCAGCAGCTCGAAGAGGATCACCCCGACCGCGAAGAGATCGGCCCGCGCGTCGATCCGCTGCCCGCGGAGCTGCTCTGGCGCCACGTAGCCGAGCTTGCCCTTCACCGTACCGGCGCCGCTCGACGGCGTCGCGTCGCCCGCCGAGCCCGGGGAGCCCAGGGGGAAGGCGTCGTCCATCCCGCTCATCGCGGTCATCTTCGCGACCCCGAAGTCGATGAGCTTGATCTCGCCCTCGAGCGAGAGGAGCACGTTCTGCGGGCTCACGTCGCGGTGCACGAGGCCGACGAGCTGCCCGCCGTCGTCGCGGAGCCCGTGCGCGTGCGCGAGCGCCCGCAGCACGCCCAGGCCGATCTCGAGGGCTGCCTCGAGCGGAAACGGCCGCCCCTCGGCGAAGAGGGCGCGCGCTGCCGCCGCGAGATCGCAGCCCTGGACGTACTCGACCACGAGGTGATGGCGCCCCTCGTGAAAGACGAAGTCGTGGAACCGGATCACGTTCGGGTGCTGGAGCCGGGCGCTGATCCACGCCTCCCGGAGGAACATCCGCACGATCGACGGATCCCGCCTCGCCTCGGGGCGAAGGCGCTTCACGACGACGGGGTGCGCGATCCCTGCCGGCCCGCGCCGGCACGCGAGGAACAGCTCGGCCATGCCGCCGGCCGACAGGCGCGCGAGCAGCGCGTAGCCGCCGTCGCCCATGGGCAGGTCCATCTCTCGGGGCCTCCACGGCTGCTCCGCCGCGCGCACATCGTCTCGCCCCGGCATGCCGAACGCGCGGAGCGAGGACGGCCGCCGCGCCATCCATTGCCGGAGTCGCCCCACCCCGGCCAGCTCCCGGACCTGCCCGCGCCGCCACATTGTCCCTTCGCTATTCACGCTGCATGCCACGGAGAGAGCCGCAGCACCGTCACCTCCGAGCAACAGGCACCGCGCGCCCCTGCGTGGATCCCGCCGGATGAGCGCGCATGTCGGCAGCCGCGGGTCCCCGCGGCGAGCGCCGCTTCCGGTGAAAAAACCGAAATTTCGATCGCCCCCGGTTCCGCGCAGGAGCGCAGCGGGCCGCGCGGCGCCCCGCCCTCGGCAGAACGCGGATCAGGCCGCGGTGGCGGGCGAGGCGCGGACGCGCCGCGCGAGCAGCGCGCGCAGCTCGCGAAAGGAGACGGCGCGCAGTGCGAGCAGCAGCACGACGTAGACGGCGATGCCCACCCCGATCGACGCCCACATCCCCGCGAGGACGCGCGCGGCGTAGGCCGCGCTGGCCATCACCGCCGTCGCGGCGAGGACCGCGGCGATGCGGCCGAGCTCGACGAAGGGGGCGAAGCGCGCGGTCAGGCCCCACGACGCGACAAGCAACGCGGCGCTGACGGCGAGCGTCGCCCACGCGGCGCCCAGGGCGCGGTAGCGGGGCAAGAGGAGCAGGTTCAGCGCGACGTCGGCGACGAGCGCCACCGCGAGCAGCTTCACCATCGCGATCTCGCGCTTCGCGGCGAGCAGCGGCAGCGTCACGACCTGGAACGCGAACATCACGGGGACGCCGCAGGCGAGGACCCGGAGGACGTCCGCCGCCGGGGCGTAGTCGCCCGCCGATCCGTAGACGAGCCGGATGATGTCCGGCGCGAGTAGGACGACGCCGGCGGCGACCGGCAACCCGAAGAGCGCGGCGACGAGCATGCATCCGCTGTAGAGGCGCCCGAACGAGTCGCGATCCTGGGCGTAGAGGCGCATGCCGGCCGCGAAGGCGGCGCCGAGCAGCACGTCGGGGAGCATCCTGAAGTTCTCGTTCAGCACCCAGGCGGCGCTGTAGACGCCCACGGCCTCCTCATCGCAGAGGGCGCGGAGCATCACGCGGTCGGTCTGGAGCAGCACGCTCGTGAGCGCCCCGAGCGCGCCGATCGGCAGGCTGCGCTTCGCGATCTGCCAGAGCTCGGCGGGGGGCGTCGTGAGCTCGGGCCGGTAGAGCCGGGAGCGGAGATAGTGCGCGGTGATCCCGAGCTCCAGCACGTTGCCGAGCAGGAACGCCGCGGCCGCGGCGACGACGCCGAAGCCGAGCGCGAGCAGGGCCGTCGAGAGCGCGATGACGAACAGCCGCGCGCCGAGCTCCGCGTAGAGGATGTACTGGAACCGCTCGTGGGCCTCGAACGAGAGCCACATGGTCGAGTAGAGCAGCGTCGCGAGCTGGGACGCCGCGGCGAGCACGACGAGCTGCGCGCCGAGCCCCGAGCGCGTCGCGAGCACGACGGCCGCGGTCGCGCCGAGGACCAGGGTCCCGGTCACGCCCCGGATGGTGAGCGCCGCGCCGAGGTGACGCGGCCCGAGCTCCGGCTTCACGGCGATCTCCCGGGCGACGTATCCCCTCACCCCGACGCCGGCGGCGATCGTGACGATCCCCGCGATCGCGAGCGACGCCTGGAACTCCCCCCAGGCGGCGACCCCCACCTTCCGCGCGAGATAGCCGACGAACACGACGCCGAGGACGGCCATGATCGCCTGCTTGAGGAGCATCAGCGCCGCGTTCAGCGCGATGCGCCGGCCATCCTTCATGAACACCTCCAGGTGTCCCCCTGGGGTAGGGCGCCGCGGTCCGCGCAGCGGGACTGGCCCCGATCCGAGCGTCGTGCGCCGCCAGAGCGCGTCCGTCTCGCGCGGCGCGCGCTGACGATGCGCGGCGTTCGCGCTCGCCGCGATCGCAGCTGCGACGAGCCAGCGCCGCGGCGCTCGCCACGATCGCAGCTGCGGCGCGCCAGCGCTGCGGCGCTCGCCACGATCGCAGCTGCGGCGCTCACGACGCCTGCGGCGCGCGCCGGCTCCGATCTCAGCTCGAGGAGCCGTCTCGGGCCGCGCCGGAGCAGGAGGCGCTCATCGTGCCCGAGGCACCACCAGGAGGACCGCCAGCGCAAGATGGGGCCGGCAATCCTCGGAGCGGGACACGGGATTCGAACCCGCGACCCTCAGCTTGGGAAGCTGATGCTCTACCAACTGAGCTAGTCCCGCGTGAGGTGGAGGAAGCTTCTACCGAATCCGGAGCCGCAGAGCAACCCCTTCATTTCGTTTTCCGTCCCCGCGTTCGACCGGGGGCCGGCGCGCGCGGAGCGCTGGGGCTAGCGGCGCGCGCGCGCGCGGAGCGCGGGCGCGCCGAGCACGTCGCCCGGCAGCGGCGAGCGCGTGCGGACGGAGCTGTTGCAGTCGCTGGTCGCCGCCTCGAGCGCATTCGTGATCTCGCTCGCGCCCGCGTCCGGCGGGATCCAGGGCAGCTGCTGCAGCGTGGGCCTGTCCGGCGGCAGCCAGCGCAGGCTCCTCGTCACGAGCACGACCGGGTGGTCGCTGTCCACGAGCTCGCTCGCGAGCCGCGCGCCGCCGAGCGGCGCCGGCGGCAGATCGAGGCAGACCAGGCAGGCATCGAATCGCTCGGTCGCCGACGCGAGCAGGGCGTCGTCGATCGACGAGGCGTCCACGATCTCGACGTTCGCCAGGATCGCCTCGATCGTCCGGGCGAGCGCGTCGCAGGTCGCGGCGCGGGCGTCGTGCGCGAGCAGGATCTTGAAGCTGCGCACCGAGCGCGGCCCGGGCCGGCCCGTCTCGACGACCTGCAACCTCCCCGAAGCCGGCGTCGCGCGCTCACGAGGTGCACGTCGAACGGTCATGGACTCCCCTTCCTCAGTCACACCAGGGCAACCGTGCCCCAGGCTAACACCCCTTGAGCTCAAACTGACCAACCTTTATATGAGGGCGCGCTCTTTCTCGGGCACGCCGCGCTGCGGCTCTTCGAGCACGCCGCGTCGCGGCATGTCGACATGGACTACGGAAACATCTACGAAGGACGGTCATGCATGAGTCGGTTTCTCATCTCCACTCCTTGCGAGTGCCAGGCAAGCCTCTCAGCCACCCTGGACGAGCACCGGCACGTCACCGCCGGGTGGGCCACCCGAGCTCCCCGCGGCCGGTCGGCCGCCGGTGAAGCCGAGAAGGAGCTCGCGCCGGCGCACAGCATCAATGCCCACCTCGACCGGTTCGACGTGGCGTGGTTGTGCCCCTACTGCGGGCGCAACACGCTCCGGACCTTCTATGCAGGCGCCATGAGGCGGTTGCCTGACACCTCGCCTGCCGCAGCGCTCGCCCATTCGGGCACGACGCTCGGGCAGTGAAGCGCCCGCTGCACGAGCGCTCCGAGGAGCGCTCGTGCGGCCGATCGATCCGCCGCGTGCCTGAGCCTGGGCAGGCGCCGCGCGGTCGCCGCCGCGCCTGCGTCGTTTCCCGCGCGCGGCGAGCTGGCGCGACCGAACGCCTCCCGGCCCGCTTCAACATGCGCGCGGCTTCAGCGCCTGACTGCTGCGCCGCGTCTCTCGCGGAGGTGCAAGCGCACAGACGCGACCGACTCATGGCCCATCAACCCGCCGCGCGTCGGGGCCATTCCCCTCTCCTGAGGATCGCCGGCCGCGCGCTCCGCTCTCCCCCGCCGCGCTCGGCTCTCCCGCTCAGCTGCCTTTTCCCGACGGCGAGGTGCCCATCGTCCCGAAGACCCAGTCCCATAGCGGCGACGACACGCCCCACCGAGCGTGTTCTCCCGTGTGGTGATGGACCATGTGATGGCGCTTGATCCACTTCCCCCAGCGCGAGCTCATGCGGAAATGGTGAATGGCATAGTGGGTGCCGTCATACACGAGGTATCCGAGGCCAAAGCCGGCGAACAGCGGATCCGCTGGAACAGGGCCAAAGGCCGTCCGAAACAGCATGTAAAAGGCGACGCCCAGGGGAATGCTGGCGCCGAGCGGCATCACCAGCCGGTCGGCGTCCTGCGGGAAGTCGTGGTGCACCCCGTGGAGAACGAAATGCATCCGGCGCTGCCACTGGCGCGGCCCGACATAGTGAAACACGTAGCGGTGCAGGACGTACTCGGCGAGCGTCCACAGGAACAGGCCGACCAGCACCAGCCCGAGCCCGGCCCAGAGGCCGACACCGTGACCGGCGGCGCGGACGAGCAGATAGCCGTAGACCGGGAGCCAGAAGGCGAACGGCGTGATGGGGTGGATCCGCGAAAATCTCTCGATGAGCGGCGTCTCGAACATCTGGCATGTCGCTGGACGGGCGGTGCGCTCGGTGGTGGTGACGGTCATCGTGCACCCCTGGTACCGCATTTATCCATTGTCGGCCAGAGGTAGGCCGGCCTCCAGCGGCCCGCTGGATGCCGGGAAATGGTCACGATCCCGTCGTGGTCGACGCAAGCCAGGGCGACCCCTCCGCGGGCGGCGACGCGCGCGCGACAGACGCACGACGCGCCGCACGACCACGGAACGACGCGTCGCGCGCGTCAGCTCGCGAAGGAGGCCTCGTACAGCTGGCGGAGATCGTCGCGCGAGCACGGGCGGGGGTTGCTCGTGTGGCACGCGTCCTGCGTGGCGAGATCGGCCAGCGCGTCGAGCTTGTCGCGCGGGACCCCCGCCTTCTCGAGGCCGGCCGCGAGCCCGATGCGGGCGCGCAGGGCGCGGATGGCCTCGGCGCACGCGGCGGCGTCCTCCGGAGCGCCGAGGAGCGCCGCGACGCGGGCGAGGCGCGGCGCCGCCGCGGCGACGTTGAACTCGACGACCGGCGGGAGACAGAGCGCGTTGGCCAGGCCGTGGTGCAGCCCGCACTCGCTCGAGAGCGGGTGGGCGAGCGAGTGGCACGCGCCGAGCCCCTTCTGGAACGCGACGGCGCCCATCATCGCCGCCTTCATCATGCCGCCGCGCGCCTCGAGATCGTTGCCGTGCGTCACCGCGCGCTCGAGGTGCGCGGCGGCGAGGCGGATCCCCTCGAGCGCGATGCCGTCGGCCATCGGGTGATCGCCCTTCGCCACGTACGCCTCGACGCAGTGGGTGAGCGCGTCGAAGCCCGTCGCCGCCGTGAGGAACGCCGGCATCGACCGCGTCATCACCGGGTCGAGCAGCGCGGCGTTCGCGAGCAGGTACGGGGAGAAGATCACCGTCTTCCGGTGGTTCACGTCGAGCGTCACGACGCCCGAGCGGCCGACCTCGCTGCCGGTCCCGGCCGTCGTGGGGATCGCGAGCATCGGCGGGACGCTCGGCGTGATGAAGCGATCGCCGCCCGTGGCGTCGTCATAGTCGACGAGCGGCCGATCGTGGTTCACGCCGAGGCGGACGAGCTTGCCGACGTCGAGCGGCGAGCCGCCGCCGAGGGCGACGACGAGATCGGCGCGGGCGTCGCGGAACGCGGCGACGCCCGCGTGCACGTTCTTCTCGATCGGGTTGCCGAGCACGTCGTCGAAGACGGCCACCTCGAGGCCCTCCTTCCGCAGCGAGGCCGCGACGGGCTCGAGCAGCCCCGAGCGGACGACGCCCTTGTCCGTGACGATGAGGGCCCGCGTCGCCCCGAGCCGGCGCGCCTCGGCGCCCGTCTGCTCGACGACGCCGGCGCCGAAGAGGATGCGTGTAGGAAAGCTCCAGACCGTGAACTTGCTCATGATCACACCGCCTCGAAGTAGCGCTTCAGCTCCCAATCCGTCACCGCGCGATCGTACTGCCGGACCTCCCAGTCGCGCGTCAGGACATAGTGGTCGACGAACCTCTCGCCGAGGATCTCCCGGGCCTTCTGGCTGCCCGCGAGCATCCGGGTCGCCTCGGCGAGCGAGCGCGGCAGCGAGAGGCGCGACGACTCGGCGGACGACGCGTCCCCGGCGGCCTGCGGGGGCGGCTCGACCTCGTTCTCGATGCCGTGGAGCCCCGCGCCGAGGCACGCGGCCATGGCGACGTACGGATTGATGTCCGCGGCCGTCTGGCGGTACTCGACGCGCGCGCCGGGCGTGCCGAGGCCGATGAGGCGGATGGCGGCCGTGCGGTTCTCGACGCCCCAGCTGGCGGTGAGCGGCGCCCAGACGCCGGGCACGTACCGCTTGTAGGCGTTGATCGTGGGCGAGTAGAGCGCCGTGAGCTCGGGCATGAGGGCGATCTGGCCGCCGACATAGTGGCGCAGCGCGGCCGGGAGCCGGTCGGGCGACGACGCGTCGTCGAAGATGTTCCGGCCGTCCTTCCAGAGGCTCTGGTGCAGGTGGCCGCTCGATCCGGGGAGGTCAGCGTTCCACTTCGCCATGAACGTGACCGAGAGGCCGTGCTCGTGGGCGATCTGCTTCATGGCGACCTTGAACAGCGCGGCCTTGTCCGCGGCGCGGAGCGCGTCGTCGTAGCGGATCGCCGCCTCGTACACGCCCGGGCCGGTCTCGGTGTGCAGGCCCTCGATCTCGATGTCGAAGGCCTGCATCTGGTCGAGGATGGCGGCCATGAGCTTCTTGTTCTGGCCCTCGCGGACCCACGAGTAGCCGAACATGCCGGGGCTGAGCGGCGTCAGGCCGGCGAAGCGCTTCTCGTGCAGCGAGCGCGGGGTCTCTTCGAAGAGGAAGAACTCGAACTCGCACGAGAGCTTCGCCGAGAGCCCCATCCGCTCGCCCTTCGCGATGACGCTCCTGAGGAGCGAGCGCGGGCACGCGGGGTGCGGGCCGCCGCGCTCGTCGCGGAAGTCGGCGAGCACCGCGACGGTGCCCGGCTCCCACGGGAGGTCGCGCAGCGTGCTCGGATCGAGGACCGCGTGCGCGTCCGGGTAGCCGGTGTGCCAGCCGGTGACCTTCGTGTTGTCGTAGAGGACGTCGGCGATGTCCCAGCCGAAGATGACATCGCAGAAGCCAAAGCCGCTCCCGAGGGCGCTCTTCAGCTTCTCGAGGGAGACGTACTTTCCGCGGAGGATGCCGTCGATGTCAAAGCCGCCGATCTTGGCGCGGGTGATGCCCCGCGCTTCCAGATCGGAGAGGAGCTTCTCGGAGGTCGAGGCGGTCATGGGCCGCGACGATAGCAGGTGAAGGGAGCGGTGGGCGAGCGCGCGACACGTGACCCGCATAGGCGCGGGCGTGGTGCGTCGGTATGCTGGCGCCGAGCCCAGGATGTTGACGCTCCGCCTCGCCGTCGCGCAGCTCGACTACCACGCCGCCTTCGAGTCCGGCGGCCTGCAAGCCACGCGCGAGCCGACGGGGGCCCTGGAGGGGCCGGTGCTCAGCGGTGTTCGGGTCGGCGACGACCGGCTCGACCGCATCCTCCGGAGCCTCCGCGAGCGGATCGAGCAGGCCTACCTCGACGCCTTTCAGCCGCGGCTCGAGGCCGTGATCTACTTCTGCCGCGAGCTCGACGTCGACGTGCTCGTGCTCCCCGAGTATTCGGTCCCGCTCGCCCTCCTGCCGGCCGTGGCGCTCGCCGCCGGCCCCAGGCTCACGGTGATCGCCGGGACGCACACGGTCACGGTCGAGGGCTGGCGGCGCTCGGGCGTCTACGAGCGCCTGGGCCTCACGGACAACCACCAGAAGCCCGTCATCGGCAGCGCTGTCGCTCCGGTCATCCAGGGCGGGCGCGCGCTCTCGCTCCAGCCAAAGCTCAGCGCGTCGCGCATGGAGCCCGACCTGGTCGCCGGACGCGAGTGGACGCACGTGCCGGTCCAGGGTGTCCAGCTCGGGCTCCTGATCGGGCTCGACTTCCTGAGGGTCCGCGACGGTGATGTCGCGCCGCTCGTCACCGCAGGCCTCGACGTCGCGTCGGCCCTCGCGGTGCCCGCCTCCTCGGCGTTCGCCGCGCCCGAGCACATGGACCGCAACCTCGAAGAGCTCGCGCTCTCCCACGGTCGTCCCGTCGCCTGGGCGAGCCACGCGCACGACGGGGGTACGCGGATCTACACGCCCGAGGGGCCGCCGGCCGTGATCCTCGCTGCAGGCAGGCCGCCGGCGCTCGCGCCGGGCGTCGAGGGGGTCGTGGTCGCCGACGTGCGGCCGGGCGACGCGCGGCAGCGGTTCCGGCAAGCCGGGCCCACGAGGCCCGTCGCCGCTGCGGTGCTCATGGACGTGAGGCGATGGGCCGCGCTCGCGGAGGTCGCTCGCAGGGTGCAGGCCTCGAAGGACGTGCTCGAGGCGTTCAGCCGCGTCGAGGAGGCGCGCCGCGTGCTCCAGCGCGCGGCGGAGAGCGGCGCGTTGCCCGAGATCGCGCGCGCGCGGTGGGGCTATCTCGCGGAGGGCGCGGAGGGCACCCAGCGGATCGAGCACCTGCACGCGCTCACGCGGGACGTCTGGGTGGACGGCGTGGTCGAGCACCGCTCCCTCCAGCGGGGGCTCGTCGAGGGGGCGATCTGCGTGCTCCGCGAGGTGGAACGGCAGCGCGGCGGAGCGCCCGCGGTCGCGTCGATCCGCGCGTGGCTGGAGCAGGAGAGCCGCGGCCGCCTGCGAGACGCGGTGACCTCCTTCGCCGTCGTGAAGCAGGTGACCGCCGGGCTGGTACCGGAGCTGGCGCTGCTGCCGCCGCCCGATCCGGGCGCCGACGGCAGCTTCGTCCGCTGGACGGAGGACGCGGGGGACCTCCGCGCGCGGCTCTCGCGCGACCGCATTCGTATGTTCGCCGGCGATGAGCTCGCGCCCGCCCCGGCCGGGAGGAGGGACCCCCACGGCGCCGGCGCAGCTTCGTCGCGCGGCGCGCAGGAGCATCACCGCGCCGGAGCGATCCATCGGGAGCCGCTGCACCGCGCCGCCGGGCTGCTCGCGCTGCGCGGCTCTCCGCCCGCGTTCGTCGTCACGTTCGGCGTCGTCGACCCCGCGCTCGTGCTGGCGAGCGGGCTCGCCGTGTTCTACAGCGCGGCCGCGCCGACAGAGGCGTCGCTCGAGCGCCTCGCCCACGCCCGCGCGACCCTCGCTGCCCTCCTGGGGGCGACCGGCCCGACGCAGGCGCGCGGCGCCGACGTCCCGCTGGTGCTCACCGACGCCGAAGCCGACAGCCTCCCTCCCGGCGTGTGCTCGATCCCGGCCGAGATCCGCGCGCTCGGCGTCCACGAGGAGCACCTGCGCGCGCTGGGCAGCTTCCTGGCCACGGCGGAGGGCACGCGCTTCGTCGAGCCCGAGGCGCGGCTGCGCGGCGAGGGCATCGACGACGCCATGGAGCATCTCAGGGCATGGCTCGACGGGCCTCGCTCGCTGTGCCTCATGCTTGGCGAGCCGGGCATCGGCACGACGACGATGGCGCGCGCGTTCGCCGCGTCGCTCGCGAGCGAGGCCCTGGAGAGAAAGGGGCGCGGGGTCGTCTTCGTCGACCTGTCCGCGTGGCGCACCTCCGTGG
>JAICEP010000082.1 GCA_025924095.1 Sorangium sp. | reverse complement strand
GTTCTCGCCCGGGCGGGGTGGTCCGGGCGTGGGTCATCTAATTCCCACGCCGATTGTGGCGGGTCGGACGGGGGGCCCACACGCCACTCTCGGATCGATCCATAGGCGATCTCCCAGGAGGGCTCACCCTGGGCGTGCATCACTTCAGTCGTGCTTCCTGTGCTTCTTATCCTTCTCGATCTCCTGCTCAGACTCCTGGTCGTCGTTCATGCAATCTTGATAGGCCTCCTCAGCCTCGGCCTCGGAGTAATCTGCATAGTTGACGAGGGCAACGACCAGCTGCATACAGACGTTGAGCTGATTCTGGGCCGACGCGTTCGAGCCATCGTCGGCATAGGCCTCCGCTTCCTGGTGGACGTCTGTGCTCTGGTTAAAAGTAAACACATCCATCATCTCGCGCTTGGGCAGCGTCAGCGCGGTCTGATTCACGAGGTCTTCCGGGCGAAGCGACATCTTGATAGTAATCATTTGTTAACTCCATTGACATCCAGCACTACGTACCGGAATTAGTGGCCGAGGACTCACGACCTCATGGCTGCGGAGGTCGCCGAGCTCGGGTGACACGGTTTGCACGTGCTGGGCCAGCGGCGCAATTGGCTTTTGTCGGCGTGTGCTGAAGCAGTGTCGCGACAGATTTAGCCAGACACCACGCTCCGGCCTCGGCGCATCACTCCGGGGGACGAGTCATTCGGGTCGACTCGTCATCAACGATGCTCGTCAGCCCCCGTCGTAAATCCCGCGAGCATCGAAGAGCGGCCCGGACGCACCGGGGCGGCGGTCCTCACACCAGCCGAACCACTGCAAAATCCGAGGAATCCGAAGTATGGATATCATCAAATACATGCTTGACGGAACGGGTCGTGCACGCATCGGACACAAAGCGCTGACCTCGGACGGACCCCCGCAGCCGCCGGGACGAACGGGAGTGCAGCGAGGACAGCGTAAATATACTACACACCGGTCGATTCGGGGATATCCATGTTCGCCCCTTTCGGAAGTTTAGGTCCGTGTCCGACAACATCGTCAGTGCCAGAGACGTATCCGGCTCACCCCGGAATTCCGGCATGCACGACGTTCTATATCAGACGTGAGCAGAGCGTGCACAGTCAGGGGCCCGAGCCTTTGCACATATGCAGCTTAGGAGCATGCCGGCGATGCGTTCTAGATAGCCGTTGAGCCATGGCTGCGGCCGAGGCGCAGGTGTGCGGTTGTGCGGTGCAGACATCGAGAGCCGTTGAAGGCGCTGACCACCCTGGTGGGGCGGTAGGAGGAAGCCGTGGCGAAGCGCGTCCCCTGATCAGCTCAGTGTTTCGGCGGGTGGACAAGGATGGACAAGATGGACAAATCGTGGATGCGCGTTGTGTCACTGCGGCCGGCGCGGAGGAAGCCCCTGACAACCGGAAGCCGGCGCGTAAGAAACGCCAAGCGACATCAGCTCGACCCTCGACCCGCCGAGGGGGTGCGCCGGAGGCTCCGCAGGCGACCGCGCGGCGACACGTACGGGCCGTGCGACCAGCTCCGGGCCGCCGCTCACAAGCTCTCCGTGCACCGGGCGATCAATCCCGGTCGGATCCGCGGCGAGTGTCCGGTTCGCTCACGTCGCGCTCGGCGACGCGTGGCTGCTCCGCGCGGGGGTCGCCCTTGACTTCGACCTGGAGCTCGATCCACCCCTCTCGAGAGACGCCCGACGGACGGCGCGTGAGCGCGTTGGAGGATCAGCTCTTCGCGGACAAGGACGCCGCCATGGGCCTGGTCATCGATGGGGGGCTGCGCCTCGGGGACCAGCCGGATGAAGCACCGTGGTTCAGGCCCTACGTGGGCGCGAGCTTCACGGCGCTCCCCGGCTTCGACACGGTGGTGCGAAAAGACTACCTCGGGTTCAGCGGAGTCCTCGGGGTGGAGCTCGGCCACGGCATCTGAGGCTTTGCTTCCTCGACGTGCGCCGGCGCAGGCGGCGATCACCTCAGCCAGGTCTCGGACCGGAGCCGCTCGACAAGGAAATCGACGAAGGCCCGCACCCTCGCCGCCGCGCGCCGGCCCTCGGCGTGGACGACGTGGATCGGGACCGGCGGGGGCTCGAACGCCGGGAGCACGATGGATAGGCGGCCGTCGCGCAGCTCCGGGCCGATCTGATAGGAGAGCACCCGCGCGAGCCCCCGCCCGGCCACGGCCGCCGCGATGGCGACGTCGGCGGTGTTGACGAGGAGCTGGGACGGCGGGAGGACCTTCTCGACCCGCGCGCCCGACGCGAACGACCACTCCTCGGGAGAGCCCGTCTGCGAGAAAGAGACGGTGTCGCGCTGCGCCAGGTCGGCCGGCGCCACGGGCGTGCCGCGCGCGGCCAGGTAGCCCGGTGACGCGCAGACCACCCGCCGCACCGAGCCGACGCGGATCGCGGTCAGCGACGAGTCGGGCAGATGGGCTATCCGGACGGCGACGTCGAGCCCCTCGTCGAGCATGTCGACGATGCGATCGACGAGCAGCGTCCGCGCCGACACGCGCGGATGGCGCGCCAGGAAGTCGAAGACGACCGGCGCGACGAACATCCGGCCGAACAGGACCGGCGCCGTCACCCCGACCTGCCCGCGCGGCGCGGCGTGGGACCCGGCCGCCGACGCCTCGGCCTCCTCGAGCTCGCCCAGGATCCGCTTGCAGTCCGCGAGGAACCGGGCGCCCGCCTCGGTCAGGCGGACGATGCGCGTGGTGCGGTGCAAGAGCCGCGTGCCGATCCGCTCCTCGAGCGCGGAAATGGCCCGCGTCACCGCCGGCGGCGACATCGACAGCCGCCGCGCCGCGGGCGCGAAGCCCTCCTCCTCGGCGACGGCGACGAACACGCGCAGGGTGTCCAGGCGATCCATCGGATTATTCCAGTTCCTGGAACGGTCTCTTGTCAAGGACGAGCATTACCCCCGGCGTCAGGAATGGGCATCCTCGGTCGGCGAGCGGGAGAGAGGCACACGCGGGCTGTGCCGCCTCCTGCAGCCATCCAGTCGAAAGGACACCTCGATGACGATCCCTGCCAGCCCACTCCGTCTTTATCGCCATCCGCTCTCGGGGCACGCGCACCGTGTGGAGCTGTTCCTGTCGCTGCTCGGGCTTCCGTTCGAGCGCATCGACGTCGATCTGAAGAACGGCGCCCACAAGACGCCCGAGTTCCTGAGCAAGAGCCCCTTCGGTCAGGTGCCGGTGATCGAGGACGGCGACGTGACGATGGCCGACAGCAACGCGATCCTCGTTTATCTGGCCGCGCGGTACGACCCGTCGGGGCGCTGGCTCCCGCGCGATCCGGTGGCGGCGGCGCGCGTGCAGCAATGGCTCTCCGTGGCCGCGGGGCAGCTCGCGGCCGGGCCCGCGGCGGCGCGCCTCGTGAGCGTGTTCGGCTTCAGGCTGGATCACGAGCGGGCCAGGACGATCGCCGTCCAGCTTTTCACGGTGGTCGACCAGCACCTCGCGGCGCGGCGCTTCCTCTCGGGCGATGAGCCGACCCTCGCCGACGTCGCGATGTACACGTATACAGCGCACGCGCCGGAGGGCGGCGTGCCGCTCGACCCGGTTGGCCACATCCGCGCGTGGCTCGCCCGCGTGGAGGAGCTGCCCGGCTTCGTGCCAATGCAAAGGACGCTCCCGTGACCGCCCCGTCCGGCTGGCCCGGTGAGGGATCACCCTATCACCCGGGCGAGATGGCCATGCAGGCGCGGGCCGGCGCGCGCGAGCGGGCCGAGAAGGCCGGACGCAGGATCATCCGGGACTTCATGCCCGACCAGCACCGCGAGCTGTTCACGAAGCTGCCGTTTCTGCTCGTCGGGAGCCTCGACGCGCAGAGACGGCCATGGGCCTCCATCCTGGTGGGGCGGCCGGGGTTCATCGCATCTCCGGATCCCCGGACGCTCGCGGTGAACGCGCGTCCTCCGTCCGGCGATCCGCTCGCCGCACACCTCGTGGCGGGCGCGCCCGTGGGCCTCCTCGGCATCCAGCTCGAGACCCGCCGTCGCAACCGGATGAACGGCACGATCACCGAGGCCGGCGACGGGGGCTTCGTCGTCGAGGTCGGGCAGAGCTTCGGCAACTGCGCGCAGTACATCCAGGCGCGAGAGCCGATGTTCGTGAGAGCGCCGGACGCGGCCGCGGCGCCTCCTGCGGCGCAGGCGGAAGGACCGGCGCTGTCCGCCGGCGCGGCGGCGCTGATCCGGCGCGCGGACACGTTCTTCATCGCAACCGCCGCGCCGGCCGCGGGCGGGGGCAGCGCGGTCGAGGGGGCCGACGTGTCCCACCGGGGCGGCAAGCCCGGCTTCGTGCGCGTGACCGAGGAGGACGGCCGCACGGTGCTGACCTCGCCGGATTTCACCGGCAATTTCGCGTTCAACACGTTCGGCAACCTGGCGCTGAACCCGCGCGCCGGGGTGCTCTTCGTGGATTTCGCGTCGGGCGGGGTGCTGTCGCTGACCGGAGAGGCCGAGGTGCTCTGGGACGGCCCGGAGCTCTCAGCCTTCGCCGGAGCCCAGCGGCTCCTGCGGTTCCGCGTGGCCGAGGGTGTCTTCCGGGAGGACGCGGTGCCGCTGCGCTGGTCGGCGCCGGTGGCGGCGCCGCAGCTCGCGGCGACCGGCTCGTGGGAGGGCGTGGAGCGCGCGTGACGCCGCGCGGCGGCGGGCCAGCCCAGGGGAGTTTTGCCCCGCCGGGGAGATCCGGGGCGACCCGAGGCCAGCCCGCGCCGCGACGCGCGGCCTTGAGAATGCGCACGCGTCCTGCATTCTGCTCCAGCAATCATGCGGCTCGCCAGCAAGCTCACCTTGGCCCTCGTCCTCGTCATGTGCGCCGTGCTGAGCCTCTACGGCTACCTCTCGGTCCGGCGCGAACGGGCGCTGTTCGAGGCCGACGTGCGGCGCGACGAGCACCTCATCGGGATCGCGCTGCGCGCGGCGGTGACCGAGACATGGCGCCGGGACGGGCTCGACGAGGCGCTCCGCGTGCTTCGCGAGGCGAGCGAGCGCGAGGATGGCGTGCGCTTCCGCTGGGTGTGGCTCGACGCGCCGGCCGGCGATCGCTTCGCGCCGGCGCTGCCCGCCGAGGAGATCGCCGAGCTCTCCGGGGGCGCCGAGGTGTTCCGGATGCAGCGCGAGGGCGACAGGACCGGGCGCATCTACACGTACGCGCCGGTCGCCGTGGACCCGACGCGCGTCGGGGCCATCGAGATCTCGGAGTCGCTCGAGGAGGAGGAGACGTACGTCCAGGCGAGCGTGGTCAACACGGTGACCACCATCATCGCCCTCGCGGCGCTGAGCGGGCTCCTGGCGATGACCTTCGGGCAGATCCTCGTCGGGCGCCCGACGCGACGGCTCGTCGACAAGACCCGGCGCATCGGGGAAGGCGACCTCGGCGGTCCGCTGCTCCTGCCGCAGCGCGACGAGCTCGGGCAGATCGCCCGCGAGATCAACGCGATGTGCGAACACCTGGCCGAGGCGCGCGAGCGCGCCGCCCGGGAGACGACCGCGCGCATCGCCGCGCTGGAGCAGCTCCGGCACGCCGATCGGCTCACCACCGTGGGGAAGCTCGCGTCGGGCATCGCGCACGAGCTCGGCACGCCGCTCAACGTGGTGGGCGGCCGCGCCAAGATGATCGTCCGCGGCCTGCCGCCGGAGGAGGCGGCGGACAGCGCCCGCATCATCGCCGAGCAGGCGGACCGGATGACGAAGATCATCCGGCACCTGCTCGATTTCGCGCGCCGCCGGGTGGCGCAGAAGGCGCCGGCCGATGTCGCGCAGATCGCGCGCCAGACGCTGGCCCTCCTGGAGCCCCTCGCCCGCAAGCGGAGCGTGACGCTCCGCCTCGACGAGGCGGCTCTCGCCCCATCGCGCGCCGAGGCCGAGGTGGACGCCGGGCAGATGCAGCAGGTGCTCACGAACCTCGTCATGAACGGCATGCAGTCGATGAAGCGGGGCGGCGAGCTCACCGTCCGCGTCGAGCGCGCGCTCGCGCGCCCCCCGGCCGATCACGGCGGCGCCGAGGGCGAGCACATCGCCATCCGGGTGATCGACCGTGGCGACGGGATCGCGCCCGAGCACATCGCCCGCATCTTCGAGCCGTTCTTCACCACGAAGGACGTCGGCGAGGGCACCGGCCTCGGGCTGAGCGTCTCCTACGGCATCGTGCGCGAGCACGGGGGCTGGATCGACGTGGAGAGCGAGCTCGGCGAGGGCTCGACCTTCACGGTGCACCTCCCCGCGAGCGGTCGGGGAGGCGCGGGCCCGGCGGCCGGGGACGAGAACGCGCCCTCGCCGGGGCGGGGCGGGCTGGCCGGGGCGGCGGCCTAGCCGCGGCTGGCCGCAGGCGCGGCGCTGTACTACGCGATTCATCGAGGAGACATGGGAAGGCGAGCGCTGATCATCGACGACGACGAGGCGATGTGCGCGTGGCTCGCGGAGGACCTCCGCTCGCGGGGCGTCGAGGCGACCACGCGGACCTCACCGGCGGAGGCGCTCTCGCTGATCGAGGAGGACGAGCGCTTCGACGTCCTCCTGACCGACCTGAACATGCGCGGCATGGACGGGATCGCGGTCTGCCGCCGGGCGGCCGAGATCCGGCCGGACCTGCCGGTGGTGGTGATCACCGCCTTCGGCAGCATCGAGACCGCGGTGGAGGCGATCCGCGCGGGGGCGTACGACTACGTGACCAAGCCGGTCGACATCGAGGCGCTGGCGCTGGCGCTGGAGCGGGCGATCGCGCACCACGCCCTCAAGGCCGAGGTGCGGCGGCTGCGCCGCGCCGTGGCCGGGCCCGGGGCGTCGCCGGACCTCATCGGCCGGAGCGCCGCGATGCGGGGGGTGCAGGACCTGATCGAGCGCATCGCCGACGCGGAGGCGACGGTGCTCATCACGGGCGAGAGCGGGACGGGCAAGGAGGTCGTCGCGCGGGCGCTGCACGAGCGGAGCCGCCGCAAGGGGGGGCCGTTCGTGGCGATCAACTGCACGGCGGTGCCGGAGTCGCTGATCGAGAGCGAGCTCTTCGGGCACGTGCGGGGCGCGTTCACCGACGCGCGCGCGTCGCGCCCGGGGCTGTTCGTGGAGGCGAACGGCGGGACGCTGCTCCTCGACGAGATCGGGGAGCTGCCGCTCTCGGTGCAGCCGAAGCTGCTCCGCGCCCTGCAGGAGCGCCGGGTGCGGCCGGTGGGCGGGAACGCCGAGGTGCCCTTCGACGCGCGCATCGTGGCGGCGACGAACCGCGATCTGGACGCGGCCGTCGAGGAGCGCCGGTTCCGGGAGGACCTGTACTACCGGGTCAACGTGCTCCACGTGGAGCTGCCGCCGGTGCGAGCGCGGGGCAGCGACGTGCTGCTGCTCGCGCAGCGCTTCCTGGAGGACTTCGCCGCGCGCGCGGGCAAGGAGGTGGTGGGCCTGTCGCCGGCTGCGGCCGAGCGGCTGCTCGCGTACTCGTGGCCGGGCAACGTGCGGGAGATCCAGAACTGCATCGAGCGGGCGGTGGCGCTCACGCGGTACCAGGAGATCACGGTGGACGATCTGCCGGCGAAGATCCGGGAGCACCGGCCGTCGCACGTCCTCGTGGCGGGGGACGATCCGTCGGAGCTCGTGCCGCTCGAGGAGGTGGAGCGCCGGTACATCCTGCGGGTGCTCGAGGCGGCGGGCGGGAACAAGACGCTGGCGGCGCGGATTCTCGGGCTCGACCGGAAGACGCTGCACCGCAAGCTCGATCGGTGGGAGCCGCCCGCCGTGCCGGCGAAGGGCGCCTGAGGCGCGGAGGCGGCCACCTCAACCCGGGTCGGGTCCGGCGGGTCCGGCGCCGCGACGCCTCACCCCGGCTCCACCGGCAGCCGGCGCAGCTCCCCCTGGCGCGGCGCCTTCATCCGCGCCCGATGCATCTTGTGCCACGCGAGGATCCCCGCATCCGCACGCACGAAGCGGCACGCGTCCAGGTCCGCGTCGCGCGGCTCCGACGACGCGAGCATCCGCTCGTCGCCCGGCTGGATCAGCCGGAACTCCATCAGCATCCCGAGCCTCGCCAGGAGCCGCCCGATCACCGGGATCGGCAGATAGTACCGCCCCACGATCGCCGTCCGCCCCGCGTCGATCGGCGCGCACCCCGCCAGGCCCCCCACCACCTTCCCGAACGACAGGCGCAGCAGGCCCGGGAAGCGCACCTCCAGCTCGAACTTCAACCCCCGGCGGCCGTCCCACGGCTCCCCGTCATCGTGGCGGAGCACCCCCACGGCGTGGATGACGTCGCCCTCCACGCGGACGTCATAGGGATCGAGCAGCGCGCCGACGCCGGGCACCCAGGGCCGGTGCGCGAACGGCAGGTGGTGAATGTCGAGCATCCCCTCCATCGCGCGCGCGAACGGCACGTCCCAGTCCATCGACGCCGTGTGGGCGTGCCGCTCGTCGGCCGGCAGCCCCTCGAACCAGGGCACCGGCGGCAGCTCCGCCGGTCGCTCGCCCCAGAAGAGCCACACGAAGCCCCGGTGCTCGCGCACCTCGTAGCGGGTCAGCGCGAGCGCGTCGGCCGCGCCGCGCGCGATCGCCCCGCGCCCCTCGCACGGGATCGCCACGCAGCGCCCGTCCGAGGCGAACCGGAAGCCGTGGTACGGGCACTCGATCGTCCCGTCCACGACCCGCCCCAGGCCGAGGTCCGCGCCGCGGTGCGGGCAGCGCGCCCGCGCCGCGACCAGGGCGCCGCGCTCGTCCCGGAACAGCACGAGGCGCGTCCCGAACCGCTCGACGGTGACCGGCCGCTTGCCCACCCGGGCCGCGTCCGCGATGATGTACCAGGCGCCCTCGACGAACCCGCCGCGCCCTTCCTCGATGCCGTGCCTTCGCATAGTGCTCCTCCGATTGCCCGGAAGCCTGAGGCTCCCTCGGCGAGGGGGCAGTGACCGCGCGCGCCACAAGGGCTGACCTGCGGCGCCAGGCCGCCCGGGGGCCGGCGCGCGCGCCGACGATCTGGGCCCGCACCGCCGCGCAGCTCGCGGACCACGCGGCGCAGCGCGGGGTGGATCGCGCCGCGCTGCTCGAGGCCGCGGGGCTCCCGGCCGCCGCGCTCGCCGATCCCGACGCCCGCGTGCCGCTCGCGGCGTTCTACGCGCTCGTCGAGGCGGCGGTGGCGGCCGCCGCCGATCCGCACCTCGGCCTCGACTTCGCGGGGCGCTTCCAGCCGGAGCACTTCGACGCCCTCGGCTTCCTCGCCATGAGCAGCCCCACCCTCGGCGAGGCGCTGCACCGGATGCTCCGCTACCAGCAGCTCTGGAACGAGGGCGAGCGCTATACCCTGGAGCTCCGCGGTCGCTGCGCGCACCTCACCTTCGCGCCGTTCGGGCCCGATCGGCCGGCCCACGGCCAGGTGGCGGAGATGTTCGCGTTCGACGTGCTCGTGAACGCCGGGCGCATGTGCGGCGATCCGATCCAGGCGGTCGCGGTGCGCTTTCGCCACGCGCCCGACGGCGATCCGGAGGAGAAGGCGCGGCGGCTCGGCTCGCCGGTGCTGTTCGGGGCGCTGCAGACCGAGCTGGTCATGCCGGTCGAGGCGCTGGACCGGCCGCTGCCGCACGCGAACGAGGCGCTCGCCGCCTTCCTGGAGCGCCAGGTGCGCGTCATCGCGGCGAGCCTGCCCGGCGCGGCGCCGCCCGCGCTGTCCGACCGCGTGCGGGCGCTCCTCGGCGAGCGGCTGCGCGAGGGGGCCGACCTGGGCGCGCTCGCGGCGCGCCTGCGGATGAGCCCGCGCACGCTCCAGCGCCGCCTCGGCGACGAGGGCACGTCGACCCACGCCCTGCTCGACGAGGTCCGGCGCGGCCGCGCGGCGGCGCTCCTGGAGACCGACATGGCGATCGGCGAGGTGGCCTACCTGCTCGGCTACTCGGAGCCGAGCGCGTTCCACCGGGCGTTCCGGCGCTGGACCGGCGTGACGCCGGAGGCGTTCCGCGCCCGCGCCAGGGCCGCTGGGCCGCGGTGACAGGGGCCGAGGAGCAAGCCGAGCGCCGTCGCGAGCCGCCTGGCGCGAGGGCCTGCGCGCGAAGGCGCACGAACGGCGACGGCCGAGGCGAGCGCGCGCGGCGCCCGGCCTCGGCCGGCTTCCGGAGGTCATGCTCGCCCGGCCGCGGCCCGCGCCGCCGCCGGGCGCGCGCTCACGGGCCCCCGGGGGCGATCTCCAGCTTGGCCATCACGTTGGCGCTCGCCGTCAGGCTCGCCTCGATGTTCTCGACTGCCTGCGTGATCGCGTTGGTGGCCGGGATGATGCACGCCCCCGCCTTCACGCTGCCGGTCGCCGCGCCCTCGAGGTTGGGCGCGAGCGTGACAACCGCCTCGGCGCTGTCGAGGAGCAGCTGGCCACGCGCCTGGGCGGCGACCAGGAGCCGCGGCAGGTTCGTCTTGAGCGTGGCGATCACCGCCTCGGCGTCGGTCCCGCCCTCGATGTTGACCGCGGGCTCCTTGCAGCTCGCCTTCGCGCTCGCGCTCGCCTTGCAGGAGCCGTCGCAGCTCGCGCTCCCCTGGCACTCGGCCTCCGGTGGATCGAGCTCGGCCCTGCACTTCGGCGCCTTGAAATCGACGTCGCACGTGCCCGAGCAATCGGCGTTGCACTGCACGTTCACGCCGGCGTCGAACGAGCACGAGCCGCGGCACTGGCCCGTGCAGGTGCCCTTGCACTCCCCTCGGCAGTCGCCGCCGGCGGTCGTCGCGGCGCAGTCGCCCTCGCACGTGCCCTCGCACGTGCCCTCGCACGTGCCCTCGCAGTTGACGGCCAGGTTGGCCGAGCCCTCGCACGAGCCCGTGCACGAGCCCTCGCACCGGCCCGAGAGCTCGCCGGCCTCGCAGCGCGCGACGATCTCCGCCGGCGTCAGCTGGCACTCGACGTTGGCGCTGCACTTCGCCTCGCAGTTCGCCTGCACGCTCGCGTCGACCGTGCAGCTCGGCGGCTGGAAGGAGATCGACAGATCGGCCGTCGCGTCCCCGAGCGCGTCGATGGCGAGCTCACACCACTGCGTCGCCCGCTCGCTCGGCTTCGTCGCCGTGATCGTCGCCGCGTCCTCGCCGAGATCCAGCGCGATGGCCTGACAGGCGCTGGTGACGTCGGTCACGATGGCGCCCGCGGCCCCGGTGAAGTCGGACACGGACTGCATGAAGGCACCATAATCGAGCTCGGCTTGTGCATCGAGCCCCCACTCCACCGCGGTGAGATCGGCGCCCGGCGTGAAGTCGCGACAGCAGAGGTCATTCTGCAGCTCCGCGGCCTGGTCACACCCCATGAGCGGAACGAGCGAGAGCCCCGCCAGCACCAGAGGGAATGTCGCGATTCGCCACGTCACACGGATATCCATCAGGAAACTCCTTGGTTCTTTGTCGGGAGCGCGTCCGGTGCCCGATCGCCGCGAGTGCGGCACCCCCCATGTGGGCGGCCGCCCACCTTCGTGCTCGGGCGGCAGCCGCCTCCGAAGCAGGGCGACAATAGTTCATAGACCGACCCGGCTGACAAGGTCCATCCTGCGGAATTGTCGCCGCTCTCGACGTACCCCTAGGGCGAAGCCCGTCGGCGAGCCAGCAATGCATGACGAGATCTGTTGATGTGCGTCTCGGCGCGGGGGCAATGCCCGGATGCGGCCGTCCAGGGAGGCTCTCGACGCGGCATGACACGGCACGTCGTGGTTTCAACTGGCCATCATCGAATAGCCGTTGCAGAGCTCGGCCGAGCCGTAGGACAATGGCCTCGTGATGACGCTCGGCCCACGGCTCCCCCGGCTCTCGCGGCTCTCTCTCGTGCTCGCCCTGACGGCCGCTTGCAGCGGCTCGTCCGACGACGAGGGCACGGCGAACCAGGCCGGCGGCGAGCCGTTCGCGGTGGCCGGGATGACGGCGGCCCACAACAGGGCGCGCGACGCGGTCGACCCGCCCGCCGACCCGCCGATCCCCCTGCTCACGTGGTCGCCCGAGATCGCCGCGGCGGCCCAGGCCTACGCCGATGGGTGCGTGTTCGGCCACAGCAAGACCGACTACGGAGAGAACCTCTACGCCACGAGCGGCTCCTCGACCACGCCGGAGGACGTCGTCGCCGCGTGGGTCGACGAGGCGGCCAACTACGACCTTGCAAGCAACGCCTGCAGCTCCACCTGCGGCCATTATACCCAGGTGGTCTGGGCCGACTCCCGGCGGCTCGGCTGCGGGGTCGCCGATTGCACGGACGGCTCGCCGTTCGGCGGCGGGTCCTGGCAGATCTGGGTGTGCAACTACGATCCTCCCGGGAATTTCAACCAACAGCCCCCCTACTGAGCCGAGCGCGGGCGCCGCGCGCCGTCTCGTATCCCACCTCGCATCTCACCTCGCGTCCTCCCCGCCCCTCGCCCGCTCTGGTATCGCAGCAGCGATGGACTTCGGATGGACCCCTGCTCAGCGCGCCGTCCACGACCGCATGCGCGCCCTCGGCGCCGAGGCCGACGCCGCGGCCCCGGACGACCGCATGCGCGTCCTCGCCCGGGGGGGCGCCCTCGGCCTGCCGATCGCCCGCGATCTCGGCGGCGAGGGCCTCGACCTCGTCACGACGGCGCTCGCCTACGAGGGCCTCGGCGCGGCGCTGCGCGACGGCGGCGTCCTGCTCGCCGCGGGGGCGCACCTCTTCGGCGTGGCGCTCCTGCTCGCCCGGGTGGGCACGCCCGCGCAGCAGCGCGCCTGGCTGCCGCGGATGGCGACCGGCGACTGCATGGCGACGGTCGCGGCCACCGAGGCCGGCGCCGGCTCGGATGTCGCGTCGGTGCAGGCCACGGCCGACCGCGCCGCCTCCGGCTACCGGCTCACCGGCGAGAAGCGGTACGTGACCTGGGCCGACCGGGCCGACGTGTACTTCGCGATCGCGCGCGACGGCGGCGAGGGCCGCGCCGGGGGGGCGCCGGCGCGCGGCCTCACGGCGCTGCTCGTCCCCCGCGCCGGCGCGGCGGGGGAGGACGCTGCGGGCGCTCGCACCGGCGCGGAGGGGGCCGACGCGGCGCGCATCCGCCCGGGCGCCCCGCTCGCGACCGCGGGCCTCCGCGGCGCGCGGCTCGCGCCCGTCTCGTTCTCCGGCTGCGAGCTCGGCCCCGACGCGCTCCTCGGCCGCGCCGGCGCCGGCCTCGCCGTCTTCCAGATCGCGATGACCTACGAGCGCGCGCTGATCCTCGCCTTCCGCCTCGGCGCCATGGAGCGCGCCCTCGGCGCGGCCGTCCGCTTTGCCCGGGAGCGCGCGATCGGCGGCCAGGCGATCGCGCGCCACCAGGCCGTCGCGCACCGCCTCGCGCAGATGAAGCTGCGGCTGGAGACCTCGCGGCTGCTCGTCTACCGCGCCGCCTGGGAGCTCGACCAGGGCCACCGCGGCCAGGCCGAGGCCGCGCTGGCCAAGTGGCACACGGCGGACTCGGCCGTGCAGTTCGCGCTGGACGATCTCCAGCTCCGCGGCGGCGCCGGCTACCTCGAGGAGAGCGGCCTCCCCTCCGCCGTGGACGACGCGCTGGGCGGCAGCATCCATTCGGGGACGTCCGACGTGCTCGCCACGATCGTCGCGCGGTGGCTCGGCGCCTAGCGCCGCCCGCTGGATTTTGGCGCCAGCTGCCGGACCCCTGCGCCGCGTTCCGGCGGCTTCGCGCGCCCGGCACTAGCCAACCCCCCAGGACGCCTTTACCAAGGGAGGGCTGCGCGGCCCGGCCGAGGGTAGCCGGCGCCCCGCCCCATCCGTCGGCCACTCACGCCCAACCAGGAACGATCATGACCGAAGCGACCGACAATCCCCTGCTCTCTCTCGGCTTCGAGATCCCGTTCGATCGCATCCGGAGCGAGCACGTCGAGCCCGCGGTGCGCGCGCTGCTCGCGGACGCCCGCGTCCGGCTCGAGGCCCTCATCGCGACGCCCGGCCCCCGCACCTACGACAGCACCCTCGCCGCGCTCGAGGCCGTCACCGATCGGCTCGATCGCGCCATGAACGTCGTCTCGCACCTCGAATCGACGTCCACCACGCCCGAGCTGCGCGCCGCCTACAACGCCGTCCAGCCGGAGGTCAGCGAGTTCCTGAGCGGCATTGCCTTGAACGAGGGCGTCTACGGCGCGCTCAAGGCGTTCGCGGCCACGCCCGAGGCCGAGGCGCTGACCGGCCCGCGGCGCCGCTTCTTCAAGAAGACCCTCGACGATTTCCGCCGGAGCGGCGCCGAGCTCGACCCCCCCGGCAAGAAGCGCCTGTCCGAGATCGACGTCGAGCTCGCGACGCTCACCCTGCGCTTCTCGCAGAACGTGCTCGACGCGACGAACGCCTTCGAGTTCGTTGTCGAGGACCCTGCCCGCCTCGCCGGCCTGCCGCCGAGCGCGGTCGATGCCGCCCGCCAGAGCGCGCAGGACAAGGGCGTCAAGGGCTACCGCTTCACGCTCCAGGCGCCGAGCTACATCCCGGTCCTCACGCACCTCGACGACGCCTCGATCCGCGAGCGCTTCTACCGCGCCTTCAACACGCGGGCGACCGAGGGTGACCACGACAACCGCCCGCTCCTCCGCCGCATCCTCGAGCTCCGCCGCGAGAAGGCGGCGCTGCTCGGCTACGCGACCTTCGCCGATCTCGTGCTCGAGGATCGCATGGCCAAGACGGGCGCCGAGGCGCGCCGCTTCGTCGCGACGCTGCGGGAGCGCACCGAGCCGGTCTTCGCCCGCGAGAAGGAGGAGCTCACCGCCTTCCGCCGCGAGATCGAGGGCCCTGGCGCGCCGCCGCTCTCGCCGTGGGACGTCGCCTACTACGCCGAGAAGCTGCGCCGCGCCCGCTACGACTTCGACGACGAGGCGCTCCGCCCGTATTTCCCGCTCGATCGCGTCGTCTCCGGCCTGTTCGAGGTCGCCCACCGCCTCTACGGCGTGCGCATCACGCCCTGGCAGGACGCCCCCACGTGGCACCCGAGCGTCCGCGCCTACAGGCTCCTCGAGGCGGACGGCGCCCAGAGCGCCGCCTTCTACCTCGACTTCGCCCCGCGCGAGCAGAAGCGCGACGGCGCCTGGATGCACGGGCTCGTCACGGGCGCGCCGAGCGAGAACGGGGGCGCGGCCGGCGAGGACGCGCGGCACCTCGAGGTCCTGGCGGGCAGCTTCACCCCGCCGGTCGGCGGCCGCCCCGCGCTGCTCAACCACCGCGAGGTCGAGACGCTGTTCCACGAGTTCGGGCACATGATGCACCACGCCTCGAGCCGGGTGCCGATCCGGAGCCTCGCCGGCACCAACGTCGCCTGGGACTTCGTCGAGCTCCCCTCGCAGATCATGGAGAACTGGTGCTGGGAGCGCGAGGCGCTCGATCTCTTCGCGCGCCACCACGAGACGGGCGCGCCGGTGCCGGACGACCTGCTCCAGCGGATGCGCGCCGCCCGCACGTTCCGCGCCGGCGCCACGACGATGCGGCAGCTCGGCTTCGCCGAGATCGACCTCGCGCTCCACATGGACTGGGC